>CAZMFY010000167.1:0-5720 GCA_964565635.1 uncultured Oscillospiraceae bacterium | reverse complement strand
GATCTTCCCTTTCCCTTGCTCTATCCGTCCGCGCAGGCTTTCAACATGGAGCTGCCGGCGCTGCGGGAAGCACACAACGCCTTTCTGTCCACCTACACGGTGACCCGCCGGGGCAAAGGGGAATCCACCGCCCGGGAGGAAGGCATCGCCATTTCGAATCTGGCGCCCAAGTTCAAGGACAAGATCGCCGAGCCCTACTGGGTCCGCTATGAATATTCCGAAAAGCAGCAGCATCAGCCGATCCATCTGACCACCCACCACGGTCAGGAATTTGACCTGGTGCTGTCCGGCAGCATGAAGGTGCAGGTCGGGGAGCATATCGAGGTGCTCCACGAAGGGGACAGCATCTATTATAATTCCTCCCTGCCTCACGGCATGATCGCCGTGGACGGAAAGGACTGCGTTTTCTGCGCGATCATTCTTCCGGGCGAGGAGCCCGCGCCGGAAGCCGAAGCCGCCGCGCCCGTGCAGGCCCGGACGGAAGAGCAGCATCTGATCGCCGAAAAGTTTATCGACGCCGAGGAGGACGCGCAGGGACGGCTCACCTCCATCAAGTTCAGGCATACGGATACCTTCAATTTCGGCTTCGATATCGTGGACGAGATCGCCCGGAAGTATCCGGACAAGCTGGCCATGCTCTATGTGGACCGGAACCATCAGGAGCAGCGCTTTACCTTCAAGGACATCAAGGACGCCTCCAATCAGTGCGCCAATTACTTCACGTCCCTGGGCATCCGCCGGGGAGACCGGGTGATGCTGGTGCTGAAGCGGCATTATCAGTTCTGGTTCTCCATGATCGCCCTGCACAAGCTGGGCGCCATCGCGATTCCCGCCACCAACCAGCTGAAGGAGCACGATTTCGAATACCGCTTTAACGCCGCCGGCGTCAAGGCGCTGATCTGCACCGCCGACGGGGATACGGCGGAGATCGCGGAGCGGGCGGCCGCCCGGTGCCCCTCCGTGGAAACGCTGATCATGGTCAACGGAACCCGGGAGGGCTGGCACGATCTGAATACCGAATATCCGCTGTTCACCCGCCGGTACCGCCGTCCGGAAAACTGCTCCTGCGGAGAGGAGCCGGCGCTGATGTTCTTTACCTCCGGCACCACCGGCAACCCGAAAATGGCCGCCCACAAGCACACCTACGCCCTGGGGCACTAGGTGACGGCCCGCTACTGGCACTGCTGCGAGCGGGACGGGCTGCATCTGACGATTTCCGACACGGGCTGGGGCAAATCCCTGTGGGGCAAGCTTTACGGTCAGTGGCTCTGCGAAGGCGCCGTCTTCGTCTATGACTTCGACCGGTTCGACGCGGCGGACATCCTGCCCATGTTCAAGAAGTACAATATCACCACCTTCTGCGCGCCGCCCACCATGCTGCGCATGTTCATCAAGGTGGATCTGGAAAAGTACGACCTGAGCTCCATCCACCATATGACCACCGCGGGAGAGGCGCTGAACCCGGAGGTTTTCCGCCAGTTCAAGAAGGCCACCGGGCTGGATATCATGGAGGGCTTCGGCCAGACGGAAACCACCCTGACCATCGGCAATCTGTACGGTACCAAGCCCAAGATCGGCTCCATGGGCAAGGCCAGCCCCCAGTTCGATGTGGATATCGTGGATCCGGACGGCCATCCCGTGGCCAACGGCGAAGTCGGCGAGATCGTCATCCATACAGACAAAAACATCCCCTGCGGCCTGTTCCGGGAATACTACCTGGACGGGGAAAAGACCCGGGACGCCTGGCACGACGGCCTCTATCACACCGGGGATACCGCCTGGCGGGATGAGGACGGATACTTCTGGTATGTCAGCCGGATCGACGATGTCATCAAGTCCTCCGGCTACCGGATCGGGCCCTTCGAAATCGAGAGCGTCATCATGGAGCTGCCCTATGTGCTGGAATGCGGCGTATCCGCGGAGCCGGATGAGGTCCGGGGCCAGATCGTCAAGGCTTCCATCGTGCTGACCAAGGGCACGGAGGGCACGGAAGAGCTGAAGAAGGAAATCCAGCAGTATGTAAAGGCTCATACCGCCCCCTATAAATATCCCCGGAAGATCGTCTTCCGGGAGGAGCTTCCCAAAACCATCTCCGGCAAGATTCAGCGCAGCCTGCTGTAACCTGCCCGGGGCCGGCCCTGCCGGGCTGCCCGGAAGGCCTCCGGCCGGTTTCGGCGCGGGCCGCCGCAGTCCTCCGCTCCGGATCCGAAAGGAAAGGCAAAACCGCCTTTCCTTTTTTTGTTTCGCGGGACGGGCTTTCCGGACGGGGCCTGATCTCTGTCCGGAAAGCGGGCGCCCGCGCCCTTCATTTTTTGCATCCCGATGATTGTCACATCTGGGAAAAAGCGCTATAATCTCCGTATTGTCGGCGCGTGCCCCCGGGGGCCCGCCAAAAAGGAGGAAAACCGAAAATGAAGAAACTGCTCGCCCTTTTGCTGGCCCTGCTGATGGGGCTGTCGGCGGTATCCGCCCTGGCGGAGCCCGCCCCTGCCGAAACGGAGGCCGTGGGTCTGCCGGAAGTCGGCCAGGTGATCCATGGCTTTGAGGCGCTGGAAATCCGGCCCTTCGCCATGATCGGCGCGGAGCTGGTGCTCTTCGAGCATCAGAAATCCGGCGCGAAGCTCCTGTATGTGGCCAATGACGATACAAACCGGGCCTTCCAGCTGACCTTCCTGACCCGCCCGCTGGATGACACGGGGCTTCCGCATGTGTTTGAGCATTCCACCCTCAGTGGCTCCGAAAAATATCCTTCCCAGGCGCTGTTCATGAATCTGACGGCCCAGATCTATCAGACCTACATGAACGCCTATACCACCGACGCCATGACCTCCTATCCGGTGGGCTCCCTGTCCGAAGCCCAGCTGCTGGCCCTGGCGGATTTCTATACCGACAGCTGCCTGCATCCCAACGTGCTGGAGAAGGAAAGCATCTACCGCACGGAAGCCTGGCGCTATGAGCTGGCGGATCTGGACAGCCCCCTGACCCTGAACGGCACGGTCTATTCCGAAATGACCGGCGCCCTGACCCTGGACCGCACCGCCATGGACAACGCCAATAAGGTGACCTTCCCCGGCGCGGCCCTGAGCTACAATTACGGCGGCGTCCCGGCCCATATTCCGGAGATGACCTGGGAGGATCTGAAGGCCTATCACGACCTGTTCTATCATCCCGGCAACTGCCTGGCCCTGCTGTACGGCTCCTTCGAGGATTATACCGCCTTCCTCGCCCTGCTGGACGAGGCCTTCAGCCCCTATGACCGCGCGGAGATCAGCTATCGGGACGACGCCTATGTCCGGATTTCCGAGCCCGTCGTCACCAGCGTTCCCTACCCCGTGGCGGCCGGAACGGATACCGCCGCGCAGTCCACCGTGTACTATTACATCGTCTGCCCCGGCATGAAGGACGATCCGGCCGAGGAGATGGCGGCGGACCACATGGCCACCCTGCTGAACAACGAGGCCTCTCCCCTGATGCAGAACCTGAAGAAGGCTCTGCCCACCGGCTCCTTCAGCCTGGGCCGGGAGATGGCGGCCCCGGACGACGCTTTCGTCTTCGTGGCCAGCAACGTGAATGAAACGGACGCGGAAATCTTCCGGTCCACCATCAACGATACCCTGAAGGAAATCGCGGAGCATGGCTTTGACGCGGGGCTGCTGGATGTCATTCTCTCCCAGATCCGGATGGAGAACAAGCTGGCCCGGGAAGCCGACAGCATGATCGAAAGCGTTCTCACCAGCCTGGCCTATGACTATGCGGTCACCGGCAACGCCTTCTCCTATCCGGAGCAGGTAGAGGCCATGGACCGGATCGAGTCGGAGAATGAGCAGGGGCTCTTCACCAAGGCCATCACCGACTGGCTGCTGGATCCCGCCCTGTATACCCTGACCACCACCTACCCCGCCCCCGGCCTGAAGGAGGAGGAAGATGCCGCGCTGGCCGCCTCCCTGGCGGAAGTCAAGGCGGGCATGTCCCAGGAGGAGCTGGAAGCCATCGTCGCCGCCACGGCGGCTGCTCCCGAAGAGGAGGATAATTCCCAGATGGTGGCCTCCCTCACGGCGGTTTCCGTGGATACCCTGCCGGAGGAAGTCAAGGAATATGAAATCAGCGATGTCACCGGCGACGACGGCATCCGCCGCATCGACGTGACCGCCGGCGTGGACGGCGTCGGCTTCGTGGAGCTGTTCCTGGATGCCCGCACCCTGCCCCAGGAGGATATCCATTATCTGCGGCTGTATACCCGGCTGCTGGGCCAGCTGAACACCTCCGCCCATACGAAGGAGGAGCTCAGCACCCTGATGAACCGGTACCTGCATAACCGGACCTTCGGCGTCGGCGTCTATGCCCCGGAGGAAGACGTTCAGCCCTGGCTGGTGGCGGAATGGTACGCCCTGGACGAGGATCTGGAAACCGGCTACGCCCTGGCGAAGGAGCTGCTGTACGATACGGATTTCACCGACGTCCAGCTGCTCGCCGAGCGGATCGGCGCCCAGAAGGCCTACGCCCGTAACCAGATCAGCAGCAACTCCTATCAGGTCCAGCTGCACCGGGCCCTGGGAGCGGATCTCCCCATGAACCGGTATTACGCTTACCTGAATTTTGCCGAATATTATGCCTTCCTGGAGCAAGTGGAAGCCGCCCTGGCGGAAAATCCCGACACGGTCATCGGCAAGCTGCAGGAGGTCCAGTCCCTGCTGAAGAACAGCGCCGGCGCGGTCTCCGCCTTCGCGGGCGACGCGGAGAGCATCGCCCTGAACCGGCCCCTGGCGGATGCCTTCCTGGCTTCCCTGGATCATGAAGTGCGGGAGAAGCCCGTCTACGATCTGCCGGCCCCCGCGGCCCGGGAAGGACTGGCCGTGGATACCAACACCCATTTCAACGCGCTGGTCGCCTCCTTCGACCGACTGGGCCTGGAAGCCAACGCCGGTCTCTCCGTGGTCTGCACGCTGCTGCAGGACCAGGTGCTGACCCCCGTGCTCCGGGATCAGATGGGCGCCTACGGCGGTTTCTGCAGCGTCTATGACGAGGATAAGGGCCTCTACCTGATTTCCTATCGGGATCCCAACCTGGCCCCCACCTTCAGCCTCTTCGACACCCTGGCGGACCGGCTGGAACAGATGGACATCTCCCAGGAAGCCCTGAACGGCTATATCATGAGCAACTACTCCTCCCTGGCCGCCCCCGCGGGCGAGCTGACCGGCGCCGCCAATGAGATTGATCGGATCATCTCCGGCAAGCCGGCGGATGCGGCGCTAACCGCCATGCGCCAGCTGAAGTCGGTCACGCCCGAAACGGTCAAAGCCTCCGCGGAGATTTTCCGGAAGCTGTCCGAAAACGGCCTCCGCTCCACCTCCGGCGGCATCGGGGATCTGGCCGCCAATGCCGATCTGTACGACGTGATCCTGAATCCCTTCGGCGCGGCGGACGCCAGCCAGGTTGCCCTGGAGGATGTGGCGGAGGATCATCCCGCCTATGAAGCCATCCGCTGGGCCTTTGAGCAGAACTACATGGCCGCGAAGGAAGAGAACCGCTTCGCGCCGGACGAAGGCGCCTCCATCGGCGATCTGACGGCGGCCATCTACCTGTATGCCGGCGGCGGCGCCAACGCGCCGGAGGATTCCTACGCCTGGCTGGTCGGCGCCGGCGTGCTGCCGGCGGAGGGAAGCCCCTCGGATCCGCTGACCTTCGGCCAGCGGGATCAGCTGATCATGGCCGTCTTCGGA
>CAZMFY010000166.1:0-5754 GCA_964565635.1 uncultured Oscillospiraceae bacterium | reverse complement strand
CGCCGCGGCGGGAGAACAGCTTTTTCCAGCCGCCCAGCTCCGTGCCGGGGCTCACCAGGGAAGCATGGGAGCGGATCCGGACCGTGCCGGGCTTCAGCTCCGGTACCGGTTCCTCAATCAGGCGAATCTTTCCGTCACTGCATACACAGGCCACCGTTCTTTTCAGTTCCATCCTTTTTTTCCTCCTACTCGTCGATCCTCAGGGAGATGCCGGCGCCTTCCGTGGCCGGGAGGGCCAGCTTGGCATACAGGGTCAGGAGCCCGGTTTTCGCGCGGCAGGGCTTCGGCTTCCAGGCCTTTCTGCGGGCGGCCAGCACATCCTCGTCCACCAGCAGATCGATCCGCCGGGCGTTCAAATCCATATGAATCTGATCTCCCTCTTCCACCAGGGCGATGGTGCCGCCTACGGCGGCCTCCGGGGTCACCTGGCAGACGAAGGGGCCTTTCGCAAAGCCGGAAATCTTGCCGTCCGTAATGACGGCGCATTTCTCATGCAGATTGAGGGCCACCAGATAACCCAGAACCTTGAACACGTCCGTAAGCCCGGGGCCGCCTCTGGGCCCCTCATAGCGAAGCACGATCATGTCTCCGGGATTGATCTTGTGGCGGCGCAGGGCCTCCAGGCAGGATTCCATGCTGTCGAAGACCCGGGCGGGACCCGTGATATCGAACATGGATCTGGAGATCACGGTGGGCCGGGCGATGGCCGAGTCCGCCAGGTTTCCGTGCATCACATAGAGCCCCTCGCTGAACACCGGACGGTCCAGCGGACGGATGATTTCCGGCAGGACGATATGGGCTTCATCCACGTTTTCCCCTACGGTTTTTCCGTTCACCGTGACGCATTCCCTGTGGATGCGATCTCCCAGGCGCTGCATGACCGCCTGAATGCCGCCGGCTTCCCCCAGATCCTCCAGATGCCAGGGACCGCTGGGCTTGACAGGCGTAATGCAGGGGGTGGACCTGCCCAGCTGCTCGATCAGCGGCAGGTTGATCCGGTCCAGCATGTCCATTTCCTTTGCCAGGGCAAGGATGTGGACGATGGCGTTGGTGCCGCCGCCGATGGCGTGCAGCACGTGGATGGCATTCTCCATGGCCTCCGGGGTCATTACGTCCCGGGCCCTCACGTTCTGGTCCACCAGATCCACGATGCGGCGCCCCGCGCGCTTGGCCAGCCGCAGCAGCTGGGAGGTTCCGGCGCAGGTGGTGGAATTGCCGGGAAGAGTCATGCCAAGCGCTTCTGTGATACACTGCATGGTATTGGCCGTGCCCAGCAGGGCGCAGGAGCCCGGGCCGGGGCACAGGCACTCCGTCATCTCCTGCACGTCCGAATAATCCACGTCGTCGGGATTCGTTTCGCACCGCCAGGAGAAGGGATCCAGATCGCTCATATCCACATGGTGACACTTGAATCGGCCGCTCTGCATGGGACCGCCCACCACGATGATGGTCGGCAGATTCAGCCGGGCAGCGCCCAGCAGATGGGCCGGGACGTTCTTATCGCAGCTGGACAGGAGCACCAGACCGTCAAAGCTGTGGAGCTGCGCACAGGTTTCCAGGTCCATGGCCATGATATCCCGGGAGGGGGTATCATATCGATGGCCGTTTTCCCCCAGGTCGATGGGGCAGCCGCCGTAGCCGCCGAACTCGATGGGCACGCCGCCGGCCTGCAGAATGCCCGCCCGGACCGCCTCCGTAAGCTGCCGCAGATGCACATGACCCGCGGCGGTTTCGCTCCAGGTGTTCTGGATGCCGATCCTGAATCGATGGATATCGTCGTCGTCATAGCCGATGGCCTTCGACAGCGCCCGCATGCGGGCCATCTCCGGCTTGTGCAGCACGTGGGTATAGTTTTCCTTCCTGCCCATTTTTCTTTCCCTCTCTGTCTGTTTCTTTAATTGTTCAACATAGTTGAATAGCTTACAACATAACTGCATCTGAGGCTATTATATGCAGCAGCGTTTGACTTGTCAACTTTTTTTGGAGATTTTTATTTTTACTGGCAGAAAAACATCCGAAATGACCATTTATTAAAGGGGTCGGGGTCTTGTTTATATGCTTTTCTCAGAAAAAAACCTTGAAAGGATAGAAAGATCGTGATATACTTTGTTCAATCATGGTGAACAAATTTTGATGGTGGAGTTATTATGAGCATACCAAATAACAGCGTGGAAAACTTCAAGCTAATCCTTTCGGTCATCAAAGCCCTGAACATCCTGGAGCTGTTTGACGCCCAGCATACGGAGCTTTCTCTGTCTCAGATCAGCAGGGAACTTGAAATGCCGAAGAGCACGCTCCTGAATTTCATCAGGACGCTGGAATCGTACGGGTATCTGATGCGCAATCCCATGAGCCAGAATTACAGCCTTGGGATCAAGACCATGCAGCTTGGCTACAACATGCGGTCCACGCTGACCATCAGTCATTACGCAATTCCCAGCATGGAATATCTGTGCAGCCAGACGAAGGCGAACATCTATCTGACCACCCATGTGGAGGGAATGGTTTTTTACCTTGAAAGCATCTATAACAACCGGCTGACCGTGAAATATTCCGTGGCGGGGAAAACGCTGCCCATGCACGTGACCGCTTCCGGAAAAGCCATGCTGAGCTATATGCAGCCGGAGCAGGTGGAAGCGATTCTTGAGAAGCATCCCCTGGTGGCCTACACGAAGAATTCCATTACGGATAAGGATGCCTTCATGAAGGAAATCCGGCTTTGCCGGGAGAGAGGCTATGCCGTGGATAATGGGGAGGAAACCCTGGGAGTCCGGTGCCTGAGCAAGGCGATTCGGGATCCCTCCGGGTATCCCGTCGGCGCCCTCAGCATCTCCGGGTCTTCCATGGAGATGACGGACGAAAAGTGCATGTCCTTTATCGGAATCCTGACCGAAGCCTGTACGCTGCTGGCGGGATATACACAGATGTTCCCATGCCGGCCGCTGATGTAAGACGAATTGGATTCATCGGGATAAATGCATTCCCTAATAAAGCTCTGTTACAACGGGACGATAATTCTGTCGTCCTGTTAGCTTTTTATTTGTAAATGTCAATGAATATCTGACCCACATCGCATAATATTTTAGCATAATATTTATCCGGAATAATGCACAGGGTGGTTGATTTATGAAAATGAAAGAGTGTTCTTGTACACATTTAATGCAGCTTGTCATATTTTAGAAAACATTAGATGTTGATTTTATGACAACATGGGTGTATACTATTATCGGAAGAAGGAGGGCTAACAATGAGCAATACATTTTTAGGCGAAAATATTCGCAAGCTGCGCGATAATGCAGGCTTTACTCAAAGCAATATCGCTCAATTCGTAGGTGTTGATCAAAGCTTAATCTCTAAGGTGGAAAAAGGGGAACGAACCCTTTCGGCTGATTTAATTGAGAAGCTGGCAGCTTTGTTTGCTGTTCCTGTAGAAGAACTTGAGAATCAATCTATTGTTGCATCAAAGCTTTCGTTTGCCTTCAGAGGTAGCGAATTCAGTGTTGCTGAGATGGAAGCTATTGCTGCGATTAACAAGATCGCACTCAACTCTGAGTTTATGCATAACATCCTTAAGGAGACTGAGAAATGATCGATTATGCCAAGCTGATGACACAAGCTGCAATGCTCAGAAGGCAACTGGATGAAGACAGTAGTTCTCCAGTTGATATTTTTGCTTTAGCTCAAAGAATAGAAGGATTAACCATTGTTTATTATCCAATGGGTGATAATCTGAGCGGAATGTGCATTAGAGGTCGGGATAACAACAATATCATAGCCATTAATTCATCTATGACCTTGGGACGTCAGCGTTTTTCATTTGCGCATGAGTTTTATCATCTTTTTTATGATGATAATATGGTCTCTGTTTGTGCAAAGAAAATTGGTGATGGGAAAGACATAGAAAAAGCTGCAGATATGTTTGCTTCTTACTTCCTAATGCCGGACGCTGCTCTCATCGCGATGGCTCAAAGACTTGCTGAGAAAGCCGGTAATCATTATATCTCAATAAATGATGTAATACGCATCGAACAGTACTTTGGGGTCAGTCATCAGGCTGCAGTGTACCGGCTGATACATACACCATATTTGGATCAAAGAGACGCCGATGACATGTTGATGGAACCTGTGCGCAGGCGTGCTGAAGCTCTTGGATATAGCGCTGATTTGTACCTTCCTTCACCGGATTCAAGAAAGTACATGACATATGGCAATTACATCAATCAAGCAGAACAAGTTATATCAAAAGGTTTGGTTTCTGTTGGAAAGTATGAGGAGCTTTTACTTGCTGCGTTCCGATCAGATTTGGTTTATGGCAGTGAAGAAGAAGGCGGTGACTTGATTGACTGAGCCTTTGTTCTTCGATACTGATTGCTTGTCGGCATTCCTGTGGATCAATAATCAGAGTCTACTTGCCCAGTTATATCCAGGGAGAGTGATCATTCCTGCCCAAGTGTACGCTGAATTGTCTATCCCCTCAGTTCCGCATTTAAAGCAAAGAATCGATGTAATGATTAGTAGCGGAGATGCCAGAATAGAAACAATTCAAGCAGATACAGAAGAGTATAGATTATATCGAAAGCTGGTATCCAAACCAGATCCTGGTCATGTCATTATCGGAAATGGAGAGGCTGCAGCGATTGCTTTAGCCAAGGAACAAGGAGGCATTCTTGCCAGTAACAATCTAAGAGATGTGGCAGCTTATGTATCTGAATTCGGACTGCAGCATATGACTACGGGTGATATCCTGAAGGAAGCACTTGACCGAGGGTTAATTACAGAAGCGCCGGTCAAAATCGGTTAAAGGGATTCCGTCCCCGAATGATCATACCCGGCAGCCCTGATTCCCGATGGTTTTTTTCAGCCCATTACCGGATCCGCTGACAGATAAAAGATACAAACCAGCCGCTTCTTTGGAGGCGGCTTTTTGATTGCAATGCTGATTGTTTAATTAGAATAATTATCAGAATAACGGAAAAAATCAGAATAGCAGCTCAAAACAATTGGCTTTCCACTTGCTTTTCTTTCTGAATATGATTATAATAATCTCGAATTCTTGTTTTTTGCAAGCCCCTCGTGTAGGTTTTTGCAGAACAAAAATGTAGGTTTCTGCACCTACAAAATGTAGGTAATTGCAGAAGGTCCATCGCGGACTTAGGAAGTTGGGGGCACCGGAGATGAATACCCGGCACCCCGGGGTCAGATCAAAAAGGAAGTTCGTCTCCGGTATCCGAATCGGGATGCCCCCAAAAGGCTTCCGGATCATTCGGATACGTCTGGTACTGCTCTTCTCGAAAGCGCAGTGCATTAATGAAATCCAAAGGACTGCCGGAATCATTGGCGATGTAATCACCGTTCTCGTAAGGGCTGTGACCGCCTCGTACCCAATTACGCAGAGCGTTTTTCTCCTCCGGAGTGGCATCAGGAAAATGTCTCAGATAGCTCCGCATATCGCGCCAGTTTTCCCGACGGAATTCCGCTTTCCACTTCTTCGACGTCTCGGGATCAACGTAATTGTAATCGAATTCGTTGTACTCGGTTTCCCAGGGACCAGCCAACTGCTCCTTGCTCATACGCTCACCCCCTGACGACTGTTGGTCCGGGCAAACGCCTGGTTAATGCTGGATTCCCGCAGCCGGTTGTTTTCGCCGGGAAAGAGGATGAGCTCCACATGCTGAATCAGCCGGCCAATCAGTGCAGTGGTCATCCGTTTGTCATACAGTACGTTCACCCACTGCGAGAACTCAAGGTTGGTGT
>CAZMFY010000165.1:0-5758 GCA_964565635.1 uncultured Oscillospiraceae bacterium | reverse complement strand
ATCACACGATGCACCCCACTCGATAGGTCTTGCACCTATTTGCACCCCAGAAAGGAGAGTGGGGTGCATCGTTTTCTTGTATCGACCGTGCCATTCCCGGGTTCTCCACCCTGGAGCGGGAGAAGATGATGAACGTGGGCCGGGATCCGGAAACCTTCCTGAACAAGGGCATCCGGCTCCACTGCGACAAGGCCATCGATCGGAACGTATACCGGGGCTTCGACAAGGTCCGCTCCACGGGCCTGGTCAATAACCGGAACGTGGTTCGGTCCGTGGCCGCCGCCGGGGCCGGCGGCACGGCCACCTGGGCGACCAAGACCGCGGATGAAATCCTGGCGGATATCAACGCAGTCATTGCCGGCATCTGGCAGGCCTGCGACTGCTCCAGCGACGCCCTGCCCAACCACATCCTGGTACCTGTGGAGCAGTTCGGCCTGCTGGTAACCCGGAAGGTCTCCGACGACTCGGAGCGGTCTATCCTGACCTACATCCTGGAGAACAACCTGACCAACCAGCAGGGTGGGACCCTGGTCATCTCTCCCTGTAAGTGGTGCAAGGGCATCGGCTCCGGTTCCACGGACCGGATGGTGTGCTACATCAACGATCCGGATAAGATCTGCTTCAACCTGACGCAGCCCCTGCGCCGGATGGACACGGAATACGCGGAAATGCGGATCAAGATTCCCTACATCGCGCAGTTCTCCGAGGTCCGGTTCCTCTATCCCGACACCGTCCGCTACATGGACGGCATCTGATGGAACGGAGGGACGGTCCTTTTCGTTCCACCCCGGAACGGAGGCCGAACGTGGAACGGAGGGACGGTCCTTTTCGTTCCACTTTGGAACGCCGCTTTTCCCTCTGGAACGGAGGGACGGTCCTTTTCGTTCCACTTTGGACCGTAGCTTTTCCCTCCGCTTCCTGACGGAGCTCGATCCTGAAATGGAGGGACCGTCCCATCCCGTTTCAGACTGCCCTGAGGCAGCCCAAACTGCTCCCAGACACATTCACGATTTACAGGAGGTGCCCCATGCTGATTTTATCCCGGGTCTGCGCCGAGTTTCGCGACAAGTCCGGCCAGGTCCTGCTCACCGTGACCCCAGATCGCCTGCTTTCCTTCATCGAAGCCCCGGAGGCCATCCGGGAGGATCCTCTCTTTTCCCTGCTGCTCTCCGACGGCTCCCTGGAGGCGGTTCGCTCCGTAGATCAGCGGAAGGCCCTGGAGGCCGACCCTGATGAGGGCATGACCGCCGAGGGCCGTAAGGCCTCAGCTGTGGATGCCGATGGCGCCAATGCCGAAAGCCGGAAGGCCTCATCTGTGGATGCCGATGGCACCAATGCCGAGGGCCGGAAGGCCCCGGCGACCGAGAAGCCGGCCAAAGGACGGCGCAAGGCCGCTCCGGCGGAGCCTATCGAGGCGGAAGACGCCCAGAAGGCCGTCCCCGGAGCCGACGCCTGAGCTGCTCCCGGCTCCCGGCTCCCGGAATCCATCCCCGGGCCGCCCCGGATCAACCGCTGAGGCGGCCTGGGAAGTAACCGCCATGTAACCGATCCCGTAACCGACCGAAAGGAGAGAGCCCGCCATGACCGCGGATGATTTTCTGGCCTTCTATCCCCAGTTCGCGGACCGCTATCCAGAGGCGGTGCTCTCCGCTTACGTCGCCTCCGCCAACGCCCGCTTCGACGAATTTGGCGAGGACGCGGAGGAGGCCCGGCGGCTCTTCACCGCCCATAAGCTGACGCTCTATGCCCGCACCGTGCCCGGCGCCCTGGATTCCGGATCCCAGGGTGGGGAAGTCTCCTTCTCCGCCCTGGCCTCCTCCGGGGACGGCACCCGGGTGACCTCCAAGCGGGTTGACGACGTGGCCTTCACCTACGCCTCCGGATCCGCCTCATCCGCCTCCGCCGCCTCCGGCCTGGCGGATCTGGGGGAAACCGTGTACGGGCTGCAGCTGCTGGGCCTGCTCAGGCTATACAGCTGGCCCCGGTATGTTCCATAGATTGATCGGAGGTGCCCCATGCGCTTTGATCTGAAGGAAGATCCCCGCCTCCAATCCGCCCTGACCCAGGCCCTGAAGCTTTTGCGGAGCACCCGGGTGGAGATCGGGCTGCCGGATTCCGCCCCCGAGCGCAGCCGCTGGCTGCTGGCCCTCCATGAGCGGGGAGCCCCCGGCGCCCATATTCCCCCGCGGCCCGTGGTGGATCCTGCCCTGGGCTCGGCGGAGACCCGGGCCGGCATCGCGGAAGGGCTGACCGCCGCCTGCGAGGCCGCCGCCTCCGGCGATGAAGCCGGCATCCGGGAAGGCTTTGAGCAGGCAGGCCGGGCCGGGGTGGAGGGCATCCGCGCCTATATCGACGCCGGAGTCCCGCCCCCCAACGCTCCCCTGACCGTCCGCGGCGGCTGGATCCGAAATTTCTCCTCCGGCAGGCCGGTCCGGGTGGAGGGCAAGGGCTTCGACAAGCCCCTGTATGACACCGGCGCCCTCTATGACTCATTCGACTTCGAGGTTAAATCCTCCGGGAGGTGATCCATTGTCTTTCGCTTCACTGCTGCGCGATCCCGAGCTGGGATGCGTCGATCTCACGATTCTCCGGAAAACCTGGACGGAGGAGGAGGGCATCCCCCGGCTGACGGATCTGGAGGAAATTCACGCCGAGGGCATCCTCCATCCCGCCGATCCCACCAGGCTGGACCTGCTGCCGGAGGAGAGCCGCCACGACCCCATCGTGCTGATCCACTGCACCGAGCCCCTGAGCCTGGGGGAGCGGCGGGGATCGGAATGGACCGGGCCGGACGAAATCCTCTGCGGCGGCAAAACCTATCGGGTTTTCCAGGTTCGGCCCTGGCAGGCTTATGGATTCTGGAAAGCCTGGGCGGTGGAACGGAGGGACGGTCCTTTTCGTTCCAGATTTGGGAACGAATAACACTGTTCATATCCGTTACACCGGCCCGATTGAAATATGGAATCCGGAAGGCAGGCGGAATCGATGGATGGAACGGAGGGACGGTCCTTTTCGTTCCAGACTTGGAATTTAAAGGACGGGCCCTATCTGTTGCACCCCCGACGGCGGAGCTGTTCGTTGACCTGTCCGATTGAAATACGGAATCCCGAAGGCGGCCTGAATCAATGGATTTCGCCCTCGCCAATTCCGATGGAAAAGGAAGGAACGCCATGGAAGATTTATGCCATACGCTTTATGAAGCGCTTTGCGCTGCGGCCGGGGTTGAACTCGCGGGCAGGAATGATTCTGCTGATCAGAACGATCTTGCGGCGCAGGATGATTCCTCGGACCGGGCCGAGTCCGGGGCCCAGGCTCTCCCGCTCCTGATCCGCCGGGCGTATTCGGATCCGGCGCCGCCTCCGGAGCCGGGGCGGGACGTGCTGTATTACGACCTGACGCCGGATCCCCGGCCGCCTCACAGGGAGGAAGCACCGCCTCCGGAGGGAGGACTGGAATACTTCCGCGCCGCCCCCTGGCGCCTGAACCTGGTGTTCTATGGGGAGGGGGCCCTCGATTTGGCCTGGCGGTTCTATCATCTGCTGTATCTGGACGGCCCCGGCAGCCCCCGCCAGATCCTGCGCCGCGCCGGGATCTATCCGGTGCCGGGAGGCCATGGCCCTGTCCTGATCCGGGAGGAATGGCAGAAGGGCCGCCGGACCCGGGCGGATCTGACCATTTCGCTGATGATCGCGGAGAGAATGAGGCTTTCGGCTGGAGCTGTTCCGGCTATTGAGGAAGCTCCGGATGTTCGGATCCATGTGACATAGCAGTAAAGCACGTGAGATCAGGCGGCTGCTTTCCTGCCCAATTTTTACCCCCTTCGTGTCCAGTTTTTTCTTATCACTTCATCAAGGTGGAACGAAAAGGACCGTCCCTCTGTTCCACTGGAACGAAAAGGACCGTCCCTCCGTTCCAGAATGTGGAACGAAAAGGACCGTCCCTCCGTTCCAAAGGAGGTTATGAATATGCTCTCTTTGTCGTCTATTGTGCAGGTCCGCGTCAACGTTTCTAACGCTTCCGCCGATCTGTCCGCATTTTCTACCGGGCTGATCCTGGCCCCCGTCTCCTTCGTTCCGGAGGATGGCCGCTGCCAGATCTTCGCCTCCCTGGAGGATATGCTGGCCGCCGGCTTCCAGGCCTCCGACCCCGCCGCGCTGGCCGCCGCGGCCTACTTCGATGCCGACCCCAAACCCTCTCAGGTCTATATCGGCCTCTATTCCTCCTCCGAGTCTCCCATTACCGTCCTGAAGGAGATCCTGGCCGAATACTCTGGCTTCTACGGCATCGCCCTGTGCGAATCTGCCGCCGCCAAGGTCAATTCCTTCATTGAAGGCATCGGCTCTATTTCCGGCCGGTTCCTCTTCTTCTGCGAGGCCACCGGATCCATTTCCTCTGCCACCGCTTCCTCTGGCATCCTGACCAAGGCCTTCGAAACCGGATCCGACCGGCTTCTGACCGTCTACGGCGCGGATATCTATGCCCCCGCCGCCGTGATGGGCACGGCCCTGGGCCTGATCCGGGAGAACCCGGGCGGAGCTGTCTCCCTGTGCTATCAGGAGATCCCCGGCATGCTGCCCACCTTCCTGACGGAGACGGAGCTTGCCGTGCTGAATGTGGTGAACTGCAACACCTACATCATCCGTGGTGCTTCCCGCAGGCTGCTGGAGCACGGGCAGGCCGTGTCCGGCCGCCGGTTCGATGAGATCCTGGCCCTGGACATGATTTCCGCCGACCTGCAGGAGGCCGCTCTCTCCCTGATCACGGAGGGCGCCCGGCGCCTGCCCCAGACGGATGAAACCTCCGCGCTTTTTATCAACCGCTTCTCCGCGATTCTCTCCGGCTATACCGCCGCGGGGGTGCTGGCTTCCGGCATTTGGCGGGGAAATCCGGTGGGGGCGCTCACCGGTCCCGGCACCCTCGGCGGTTCCGGCCTTACCGCCGCGGGCGCTACCACCGCCGGGGGCCTGTTTGCCGGCACCTCCGCCTGGCGGCTGAGCCCAGGGGATCCGGTGGAGAACGGCTATCTGCTCTGGGCGGACAGCTACGACCTGCAGTCCGACGCGGACCGGGCCGCACATAAGGCCATGCCCATCCACTGCGCCCTGTGCCTGGCCGGCAGCGTGGAATCCCTGCTGATCGATATCGACGTCACGGTATAAGGAGGATCCTCATGCCTAAAACAACCGTTTATTCCCTGGCCGATGTCCGCACGGTGATGTATCACCAGAGCGTGGGCCAGTGTGTCCTCTCTTCCCAGGGAGTCGGGAAGATCTCCATCACCTACGCCGGGGATCTCTCCTCCCATACGGCCACCGCCGATGGCTATGTGGTGGTCAATCGCCTGCGCACCCATAACGGAACCATCATCCTGGAGGTACCCCAGAATTCCTCCGCGGATGAGTTCCTGCGGAAATGGGCCCGGTATCTGAAAAACGCGGAATCTTATTTGTTTGCCCTCACGGCGCTGAACATTGTGGATGCGGCAGGGGGGTTCACCATCTGCTGTGAGGGCGTTACGCCCCAGAAGATCCCGGACCGCACCTATGACCAGACCGCCGGCATGGTCTCCTGGACCCTGCTGGCTGCCAGCATCTCGGAGTCGTGAGGAAGCGTCCGGATCTCTGATCCGGGTAACGCTTCCCATATTACAGGAGTCCGCAAGTGTCAAGCGCAAGCGCAGGCAATGCGGAAACGACGATCATATGAGGAAGCGTCCGGATCTCTGATCCGGGTAACGCTTCCCATATTACAGGAGTCC
>CAZMFY010000164.1:0-5760 GCA_964565635.1 uncultured Oscillospiraceae bacterium | reverse complement strand
TGCTCCACCGGGTCAAGAAGAAAAACGATCTGAACCATGACAAATGGATCGGCATCGGCGGCAAGTTCGAGGAGGGGGAAAGCCCGGAGGACTGCCTGCTGCGGGAAACCCGGGAGGAGACGGGCCTCGCCCTGACCGCCTGGCGGTACCGGGGAATCGTGACCTTCCTGTCTTCGGACTATCCGGAAACGGAGTTTATGCATCTGTTTACGGCGGACGGCTTTGAGGGAACCTTGAAGGAATGCGATGAAGGAGACCTGGAATGGGTGCCCAAAGCCCGGATGCGGGGCTTCCCCACCTGGGAGGGAGACCGGATCTTTCTGGATCTGATCGATCGGGACGCGCCCTTCTTCTCCCTGAAGCTGCGGTATGAAGGGGACCGCCTGGCGGAGGCCGTTTTAAACGGACGGGAGAAATTACGGTAGCGCCGGCCCCGGGGACAGACCCTGCAGACCGCGGGCCCGAAGGCGCCGGCAGCGGAGGGGGATCCGAAAAAAACAGTAGATTAATTCAGGATTATTTGCTACAATAACCTGTGAAAGTTTTTTCCTGCGTGATTTCAAGTTTTGAGGAGGTACCTGATTCATGAAGACCACCATTGTGAAGGTCGTCGGCCGTGAGATTATTGACTCCCGCGGCAATCCCACCGTCGAAGCCGAGATCCATCTTGAAGACGGCACCGTCGCGTTGGGCACGGCTCCCAGCGGCGCGTCCACCGGTGAATTCGAAGCGCTGGAACTTCGTGACGGCGACAAGTCCCGCTTCGGCGGCAAGGGCGTCAGCAAGGCGGTTAACAATGTGAATACCATCATCGCGGAAGCCGTGATCGGCCTGGATGCCATGGACACCTACGCGGTGGACGCGGCCATGCTGGAGGCTGACGGCACAAAAGATAAGAGCAATCTGGGCGCCAACGCCATTCTGGCGGTGTCCATCGCCGCGGCCCGCGCTGCCGCCAATTCCCTGGGCATCCCGCTGTACCGTTTCCTGGGCGGCGTCAGCGGCAACCGGCTGCCCGTGCCCATGATGAATATCCTGAACGGCGGCGCCCATGCAGATTCCTCCGTGGATACGCAGGAGTTCATGATCATGCCCGTAGGCGCTCCCTCCTGGAAGGAAGCGCTGCGCTGGTGCGCCGAGGTGTTCCAGACGCTGAAGAAGCTGATTAAGGACATGAAGGACGTGACTGCGGTGGGCGACGAGGGCGGCTTTGCCCCCACCAGCCTGGGCGGCGACGAGGATGCCATCGAGTTGATCCTGAAGGCCATCGAAACCGCCGGCTATAAGCCCGGCAAGGATTTCATGCTGGCGATGGACGCGGCCGCTTCCGAATGGAAGAGCGAAAAGGGCAAGGGCTTCTATCATCAGCCCAAGTCCGGCAAGGACTTCACCAGCGATGAGCTGATCGCCCACTGGGAGAGCCTGGTTGAGAAGTATCCGATCATCTCCATCGAAGACGGCCTGGATGAGGAAGACTGGGAAGGCTGGCAGAAGATGACGGCCAGGCTGGGTAGCAAGGTGCAGCTGGTAGGCGACGACCTGTTCGTGACCAACACCGAGCGGCTGAGCAAGGGCATCGCGCTGGGCTGCGGCAACAGCATCCTGATCAAGCTGAACCAGATCGGATCCGTTTCCGAAACCCTGGAAGCCATCAAGATGGCGCATAAGGCCGGCTATACCGCCGTGACCTCTCACCGCTCCGGCGAGACCGAGGACACCACCATCGCGGACCTGGCCGTGGCGCTGAACACTTGCCAGATCAAGACCGGTGCGCCTTCCCGTTCCGAGCGGGTGGCGAAGTACAATCAGCTGATCCGCATCGAGGAGAAGCTGGGCGATTCCGCCTGCTATCCGGGCATGGGTGCCTTCAACGTGAAAAAGTAAAACCGCTTTCAGCCCCGGCATCCTCGGATGCCGGGGCTTTCATCATCCGCAGAAGCAGGCAGGATTCCATTGACATACCGGCCCGCGCTGCTTCTGGGAAAAGCGGCGGAAGGAAACGGCGGCGGGGCCCGCGGTCCGGCAGGAACCTTTCCCGCCCGCGGCGAAAAGAGAAACATATTCCGGAATTGTTTGGGATCGGAAGGAGAGACGCATCATGGGCTTCAGAATCGAACATGACTCCATGGGCGAAGTCAGGGTACCGGAGGAAAAGTACTGGGGAGCGCAGACCCAGCGCAGCCTGCAGAACTTTCCCATCGGCGTGGGAATCGAGACCATGCCGAAGGAAATCATTCATGCCTTCGGCATTCTGAAAAAGGCGGCGGCCCGGGCCAATTTCGCGCTGCAGCCGGGGCGGATGACGGAGGAAAAATGCGCGGCGATTTCCGCCGCGGCGGAGGAGGTCATCGGCGGCGCGCTGACGGAGCATTTTCCGCTGGTGGTCTGGCAGACGGGAAGCGGCACCCAGAGCAACATGAACGCCAACGAGGTGATCGCCAACCGGGCCAACGAGATCGCGGGCCGGAAGCTGTGCCATCCCAACGATGACGTGAACATGAGCCAGTCCAGCAACGATACCTTCCCCACGGCGCTGCACATCGCCGGCGTCCTGGCCCTGGAGGACAGGCTGATTCCCGCGGCCCGGGGGCTGATTCAGGTATTCCGGCGGCTGGAGAAGGAGAACGAGGGCGTCGTCAAGAGCGGCCGCACCCATCTGCAGGACGCGGTGCCGCTGTCCTTCTCCCAGGAGATCAGCGGCTGGCGGTCCTCTCTGGAAAGGGATGTGGAAATGGTCAGCATGGCGGCGGGCCCGCTGAAGGAGCTGGCCCTGGGCGGTACCGCGGTGGGCACGGGGCTGAACGCGCCGAAGGGCTTCGCGGAAAAGGCCGCGGAGGAGATTTCCGCATTGACGGGAAAGAAGTTTATGACCGCGGAAAACAAGTTCCACGCGCTGACCTCCAGGGACGAGATGACCTTTGCCCACGGGGCGGTGAAGGCCATGGCGGCGGATATGATGAAAATCGCCAACGACGTCCGGTGGCTGGCCTCGGGCCCCCGCTGCGGGCTGGGAGAGATCCGCATTCCCGAAAACGAGCCCGGCAGCTCCATCATGCCCGGAAAGGTGAATCCTACCCAGTGCGAACAGGTCACCATGGTGGCGGTGCAGGTGATGGGCAACGACGTGGCGGTGGGCCTGGCCGCTTCCCAGGGAAATTTCGAGCTGAACGTGTTCATGCCGGTGATGGCTTACAACTTCCTGCAGTCCGTGCGGCTGCTGTCCGAGTCCATCCTGTCCTTCACGGACCACTGCGCGGCGGGAATCCAGGCGAACCGGGAGAAAATGCGGGATAACCTGCATCACTCTCTGATGCTGGTGACGGCGCTGAATCCCTATATCGGGTACGAAAACGCGGCGAGGACCGCGAAAATGGCCTTCCGGGAGAACATTTCCCTGAAGGAGGCCTGCGTGAAGCTGGGATTCCTCACCGCGGAGCGATTTGACGAGGTGTTTCATCCGGAGGAGATGGCCTGGCCGGCGGGATGAGGAAAGGCCACGGCGGAGCGGATGAGGCGCCGGGCGCCGGGAGGGAAAAACCTCCGCCGGGAGCGAAAGGCGCGGGACCGGGCGCGGAGGGCATATCACAGGCCGCCGGCGGATGATTCCGCCGGCGCTTTTCGAAGCACCGTCTTCCCGTTGTTTTTCCCCTGTCTCCGCTTGTTATTTCCGGAACAGACCGCTATAATGGACAGGACGCCGCGAAGCGTCGGGAGGGGAGGCGTTTTCGATGATCGAATTTGACCGGAAGAACAATCTACTGATGCAGAACAAATATCAGTATACCCTGCAGGATGTGGAAGAGCCTAACCTGTATCGGGAGATTTTCGACTACGAGCATATTCCCAAGGTTGCCTTCAATATGCGCCATGTGCCCATGTACGTGCCGGATGAGATCTGGATGACGGATACGACCTTCCGGGACGGGCAGCAGTCCGTCAGCCCTTTCACGCCGAAGCAGATTCTTCATCTGTTCAAGCTGATGAGCCGGATGGGCGGTCCCCGGGGCATGATCCGGCAGAGCGAGTTTTTCCTGTATACGAAGAATGATCAGGAGGCGCTGCACCTGTGCCAGGACGCGGGGCTGAAATTCCCGGAGATAACCACCTGGATCCGGGCGAACGAAAAGGACTTTGAGCTGGTCAAGCAGGCGGGCGGGCAGGAGACGGGAATTCTGGTTTCCTGCAGCGACTATCATATTTTCAAAAAGATGCATCTGACCCGGGGCCAGGCGATGGATAAATATCTGGGAATCGTCAAGTCGGCGCTGGATCAGGGAATCCGGCCCCGGTGCCACTTTGAGGACATTACCCGGGCGGACTTCTACGGCTTTGTGCTGCCCTTCGCCGAGCAGCTGATGAACCTGAGCCGGGAGAGCGGGATTCCCATCAAGATCCGGGCCTGCGATACCATGGGATACGGCGTGAACTATCCCGGCGCGGCGCTGCCCCGGAGCGTGCCCGGCATCGTGTACGGCCTGAACCATTATGCCATGGTGCCGTCCGCGCAGCTGGAATGGCACGGGCATAACGATTTCTACAAGGTGGTTACCAACGCGGCCACCGCCTGGCTGTACGGATGCTCCAGCGTGAACTGCACGCTGCTGGGCATCGGGGAGCGGACGGGAAACTGCCCCATGGAGGCCATGGCGGTCGAGTATCAGAGCCTGCGGGGGGACGACGGCGGCATGGATCTGACCGCCGTGACGGAGATCGCGGACTACATGGAGCGGGAGATCGGCATTGAGATCAGCCCCCGGCAGCCGCTGGTGGGACGGCATTTCAACGTAACCCGGGCGGGCATCCACGCGGACGGCATGCTGAAGGACGAGGAGATCTACAACGCCTTCGATACGGCAAAGATTCTGAACCGGCCGGCGGCCGTGGCGGTAGACAGCCGGGGCGGCACCGCTTCCATCGCCCACTGGCTGAACAATTATTTCCGGCTGACCGGAGACAACATGGTGGACAAGACGGATCCGCTGATCGTGGCCATGCGGAAGCAGGTGGATGAGATGTACGCCGACGGCCGGACCACCGTCATGGGAGATGAAGAGCTGGAAATCATGGTTCGCCGGTATAATGTGGATCGGTATGAGCGGCTGCTGTTCCACAAGGGAAAATAAGCCCGGCAGGGCCCTCCGGCCCACAGGGAAGACTGACCCTGTGCACCAGGGAAACGGAACGAAGACAGGAGAGATCGCATGCGTTACGATGAAATGACCCGGGAGGCGCTGCAGGAAGAGCTGACCGCGCTGAAGAAGGAATACCGGAAGTTCCAGGGAATGGACCTGCGGCTGGATATGAGCCGGGGAAAACCTGGCATCGATCAGCTGAATCTGAGCATGGGGCTGATGGACGTGCTGGAATCCTCCTCGGATCTGACCTGCGAGGATGGGACGGACTGCCGGAACTACGGGCAGCTGACGGGCATCGAGGAGGCCCGGGAGCTGATCGGAGACATGATGGAGAACAATCCCAACGATATCATCATCTACGGAAACTCCTCGCTGAACGTGATGTACGACACGGTGAGCCGGGCTTATACTCACGGCATCATGGGCAATACGCCCTGGTGCAAGCTGGACAGGGTGAAATTCCTGTGCCCGGTGCCGGGCTACGACCGGCACTTTGCCATCACGGAGTATTTCGGCATCGAGATGATCCCCGTGCCCATGACGGAAACCGGGCCGGACATGGAGATGGTGGAGAAGCTGGTGGCGGAGGATGAGGCCATCAAGGGCATCTGGTGCGTTCCCAAAT
>CAZMFY010000163.1:0-5762 GCA_964565635.1 uncultured Oscillospiraceae bacterium | reverse complement strand
CGTATTCGGCGGCTCCGTACGGTACGGTTCCCCAGGTACCGTAGAGGGTCTCCTTCAGCCCTGCCGCGTCCATGTCCCCTTCCCCGCTGCGAAAGCGGGTATAATCCTCATGAAACAGATCCCCGATCCGGACACAACGGGGGCCCTCCAGATCCGGAGACAGGATCGTAAAGCTCTGCATCCGGGCGTTTCCTTCCGGCGCGTCCAGGGAGAAGACCGCTTCAAAGCCTTCCCCGTCCACCCGTTCCAGCCAGGTTCCGTCCTCATTGTCCATAATCATGACTTCCGCGTTTCCCATCAGCTGATCCGGAAGGGTCGACAGAAAGTTGATTTCCCCGAAAACAAGGTCCTCTTCGGAGAACATCGTCAGCGATTCTCCGTCCCGGCTTCTGGCCACCCGACGATAGCCGGTCTCGCCGCCCAGGGCCGTCAGCGCCGCTTTCAGGGCCGCGGGATCCTCTTCCGTCGGAGCCGACAGTCGGATGCTGTCAATACCGTCCCCGCTGATCTGAAAGGTGGCTTTCCAAAGCTGTCCCTCTTCCGCCGCCCCGTATTCCATGGCGGAGATCCGCTGCCCGTCCCGCTGAACCAGGCCGTAGCGGAAGCTGTTTTCAGTCGGCTCCTCCAGATACAGCAGCGCCTGGGTATAATTTCCGTCCATCGTCGGGTTTTCGCAGGGAATCGCCGCCATCAGGTCGTTTACTTCCCAGTAAACGTTGATCCCCCGGAAGAGGACGGCGTCCGCCTCTCCGACGGCAATCACATTCACCTGCGCATTCTCGTCCCAGCGGGGTTCCTCCGTATACAGTACGCCGAACTCAAACTGACAGGCATAGCCGTCCTCGGCCTCCGCTTCCGGCTGGGCGGGATCGTTCAGCAGACGCTCCTGCAGCGCCAGCTCCCGAAGGGCGGCCATGCTGTCCCGGATTTCCTCCGCCGTCACCGGCCGGTTCTCCGCGCAGGCTCCCACCGCGGCCAGCAGCAGCACCGCCAGACAGAAACCCCAAATGATCCTTCTCATCATTCCCGGTCATCCTTCCTCTGGGCGTCGTTTCAATCATGAAAAAAATACCCCGTCAGTATACCACGACGGGGCATTTGGCGCAACTTCCGGCCCTTGCGGCGCCGGTATGTTTTACGGCGAAAACAGCCGCTGCAGCGGGGAGGCCGCTTCCGGCAAAGGCCAGCGCAGAACGCCCGCCAGCCGTACGATGATTCCTTCCCCGGGCGTCATCCGAAGCCGCCGCCAGGGAAACCGCTCCGAAAAGAATGGATATCGGGTCAGATCTCTGCCGGGGGTCTCTTTGGCTCCCGAACCGCCCGATGACCTCTTCGAAGGCGGGGCCCCGCTTCCCTGCTCCTGCCCGTTCGGCCGGGCTGCCGCCTCCGCCGGATCCTGCCTGGACGCCGCGTCCGCCAGATCCGGCTGTGCCGTTGGCCCGCCGCCCTGCGGACCCTCCTGCCCGGAGAAAGGGATCACCGGCGTGGGAATCGCCGTGGGCTCCGCCGTGGGCATCGGGGTGGATACCGGTGTCGGAACAGCCGTGGGTATCGGGGTGGATTCCGGTGTCGGAACGGCCGTGGGCATCGGAGTGGATTCCGTAGCAGGTTCAGCCGTGGGCATCGGGGTGGATACCGGTGTCGGAACGGCCGTGGGCATCGGGGTGGGTACCGCGGTCGGAACAGCCGTGGGTGCCGCCGTCGGCGCGGCGGTCATAACAGGCCCATCCTGTCCGGATTCCTGCCTCCCGCGCTTCGGAATCACATGACCCGGATCAAGCACATCCCCGCAGACCGAGCAGGTTCCCGGCCCCGTATGTCCGTCCGTGTCCTCCGTTTCCGGGATGGGATTTAGATAGAGAATCCTGCCTTCCCCGGACTGAACATGATCGCATCCCCACGCAACGGGCCAGGGGACCAGCAGCAGCGCAAGCGCCGCAGCCGATACCCGCCACAGGGCTTTTCTCATCCCTTCCTCCCGCCTTTCCCTGAATCCGCGTCCTCCTGACGGCCCGGCAGCGTTCACCTCTGCTTTTCCCTCCGGTGCCGCTGCCCGGGCCTTCTTCCTGCCGGTTCCCGCCTCTGTCAGCCTGCGTATTCGTATCCCGCGTCCGTCACAGCCTTGCGGAGCACCTCCTCCGGCACGTCCTTCGACAGCTCCAGAACCGCGTTGTTCGCCTCGTGGCTGGTGACCGCGCTGATCACGCCGTCCACTTCTTCCAGGGCTTTCTTCATCCGGGCTTCGCAGTGGGCACACATCATTCCGTTGATTCCGATCGTCTTGGTCATAGTCTTCTCCTCCTGTGTCATTTCATGCTGTATATTCTCGATCACCCGGCGGAATTCCTCCTCCGGCACGGGTGTTCCAGCCCGGTCTCCGCTTCCGTCATGGAGGCGGAAAAAGTTCAGCCGCAGCGCGTTGCTCACCACAAAGAAGCTGCTCAGGCTCATGGCGGCCGCTCCGAACATGGGGTTCATCTGCCAGCCGGTCAGCGGGATCCACACGCCGGCCGCCAGGGGAATTCCGATCACGTTATAGAAAAATGCCCAGAACAGGTTCTCGTGAATATTCCGCAGCGTGGCCCGGCTCAGGCGCAGCGCCGCGGCCACATCGCTCAGCCGGCTCTTCATCAGCACCACATCCGCCGCGTCGATGGCCACATCCGTCCCCGCGCCGATAGCCATCCCGATATCGGCCCGGGTCAGGGCCGGCGCGTCGTTCAGGCCGTCCCCTACCATGATGACCCGGCCCGTTTCCTGAAGCCGGCGCACGACGCCTTCCTTGCCGTCGGGCAGCACGCCGGCGATCACGCCGTCCACGCCCGCTTCCCGGCCGATGGCCTGGGCTGTCCGCTGATTATCCCCAGTCAGCATCACGACCTTCAGTCCCATCCGCTTCAGCGCCGCGATGGCTTCCCTGCTGTCCGGCTTCATGGTATCCGCCACCGCGATCAGGCCCATCAGCTTCCCGTTCCGCAGGAAGGCCAGGGGGGTCTTTCCTTCCCCGGTGAGCCGCTCCGCTTCCCGGGCCAGGGATTCCGGCATCTCCACGCGGCTGCCGATATATTTCAGGCTGCCCCCCATCATGGGCTGCCCGTTCATTTCCGCCTGAAGCCCGTTGCCGGGCAGCGCGGTGAACCCCGTCACCTCCGCCGCCTTCATGCCTCTCTCCCGGGCAAAATCCACCACGGCCCTGGCCAGCGGATGCTCCGATTTGTTCTCCAGCGCGAAGGCGGTTTCCAGCAGCATCTCCTCCGGGATCCCTTCCGCCGGAAGAAGGTCCGTTACCTTCGGCATTCCTTCCGTGATGGTGCCCGTCTTGTCCAGGGCAATGATCTGCGCCTTGCCCGTCTCCTCCAGGGAGACCGCGGTTTTGAACAGAATTCCGTTCTTTGCCCCCAGCCCGTTGCCCACCATGATGGCCACCGGGGTTGCCAGCCCGAGGGCGCAGGGGCAGGAAATCACCAGCACGGAGATTCCCCTCGCCAGGGCAAAGGCAGGGCTCTGACCCGCCAGCAGCCAGACGGCCGCGGTGACGGCGGCAATGCCCAGGACCACCGGGACAAACACGCCGCTGACCCGGTCCGCGATTTTGGCGATGGGCGCTTTGGTGGCCGCCGCGTCGGACACCATCTGAATGATCTGGCTGAGGGTCGTATCCTCTCCCACCCGGGTAGCCCGGCAGGTCAGGAACCCCTCCTGGTTGACCGTGGCGGCGGACACCGTGTCTCCCTCCGCCTTATCCACGGGAATGCTTTCTCCCGTCAAAGCCGACTCATTCACGGATCCGCTGCCGGAGATGACCACCCCGTCCACCGGCAGGTTTTCCCCTGGACGAACCACAAACACGTCCCCGATCTTCACCTGTTCGATGGGCACGGTCACCTCCTGCCCGTCCCGCAGCAGCACGGCGGTCTTCGGCGCCAGCTTCATCAGCCCCTTCAGGGCATCCGTCGTCTTTCCCTTGCTCCTGGCTTCCAGCATCTTGCCCACGGTGATCAACGTCAGAATCATCGCCGCGGATTCGAAGTAGAACTGGTTCATGGCTTCCATGACCGCCGCTTCGTCCCCCTGCAGCTGGGCCCCGGTCATCCGGAACAGCACCGCCACGCTCCAGGCAAAGGAGACCCCCGAGCCCATCGCCACCAGCGTATCCATGTTCGGCGCCCGGTGAATCAGCCCCTTCCAGCCGGAGATAAAAAACTTCTGATTGATGATCATCACCGCAGCGCTCAGCAGCAGCTGCGTCAGCCCCATGGCCACATGGTTTCCCCTCATGGCGGCCGGTACCGGCCAGCCCCACATATGGGCACCCATGGAAAAATACATCAGGACCAGCAGAAATCCCAGGGATGCCAGCAGCCTCTTTTTCAGCTTCGGCGTTTCCGTGTCCCTGAGGGCTTCCTCCGCCTGATCCGCCGGGATCGCCCCGCCGGAAGCGCCCTTCGCGCCCTTCAGGCTGGCCCCGTATCCCGCCTCCTCCACGGCCCGGACGATGTCCGCCGGAGAAGCGGTGCCTTCCACCCCCATGGAATTGGTCAGCAGGCTGACGGAGCAGGCCTTTACGCCCGGCACGGCGCTCACCGCCTTCTCCACCCTGGCGCTGCAGGCCGCGCAGCTCATGCCGGTTACCTGATATTGCTCCATACGGTTCGCTTCCTCACTTACATCAGTTTTTTCAGGGTTTCCATCAGCTCGTCAATCACTTCCGGCTTTCCCTCCCGGATATCCCGGGTTACGCAGTGCTCCATATGGGCCTGCAGCAGTTCCCGGTTGAAGGATTTCAGGGCCGACAGCGCCGCGGCGGACTGGGTCAGCACATCGTTGCAGTAAGCATCCTCCTCGATCATCTTCCGGAGGCCCCGCACCTGCCCCTCAATCCGGTTCAGCCGGTTCACCAGCTTCCGCTTCTGCTCCTCGCTGCGTTCCGTGCGCCGCGTTCCGCACCCGCGGCAGGTTTTCCCCTCACTTGTCATCTCTGCATTCCTTTTCCTGCGATATATACCCCCTAGGGGTATTTAAAGTATAGATCATTCTCCCGCGGCTGTCAACCCCGTTTCTGTTTCCGGCGCTGTTCCGTTTTTATGCGTGAACCGCTTCCGCGTTTCCGTTTCGGCCCTGCCCGCTTCCGTTTTCGCCGGCGCGACGGGAAGCTTTTTCTGCAGCAAAACAGCCCGGGCAATGCCCGGGCCGTGATCATCGTTTTTGTTTCTGCTTACACGCAGCCGTGTGCCACCATGGCATCGGCCACCTTCAGGAAGCCGGCAATGTTGGCGCCAACCACATAATTATCCTTGGCGTCATATTCTTCGGCCGCGCTGTCGATCGCGGCAAAGATATTCTCCATGATGCCCTTCAGCCGGGCATCCACTTCCTCAAAGGTCCAGGAGAGCCGCAGGCTGTTCTGGCTCATCTCCAGCGCGGAGGTGGCCACGCCGCCGGCATTGGCCGCCTTGCCGGGAGCGAAGAGCACGCCGGCCTGCTGCAGGGCCAGGGTTGCTTCATAGGTGGTGGGCATGTTGGCGCCTTCCGCCACCGCGATGACGCCATTGGCGATCAGGGCCTTCGCGCTCTCCTCATTCAGCTCGTTCTGGGTGGCGCAGGGCAGGGCGATATCGCACTTCACGGTCCAGATGCCGCGGAACCCTTCCGTATACACGGCGCCCGGAACCCGATCGGCATATTCTTTGATCCGGCCGCGCTCCAGTTCCTTGTTCTGCTTGACCACATCCAGGTTGACGCCTTTCTCGTCCACGATATAG
>CAZMFY010000162.1:0-5767 GCA_964565635.1 uncultured Oscillospiraceae bacterium | reverse complement strand
AGTAATGGACAGCGTCTTCTTCCGGATGGAAAAGATCAACAAATTCTATCACATTGGCGATGAGTACAAGCAGGAGCTGCGGGACGTGAACCTGGAAATCCGGGAGGGGGAATACCTCTCGGTGCTGGGACCCAGCGGCAGCGGAAAGAGCACCCTGATGAACATCATCGGCTGCCTGGATACCGCCACCTCCGGAAGCTATATCCTGCGGGACCATGTGATCGAGGAAATGACCGAGGCGGAGCTGGCGGACATCCGCAGCCGGGAGGTGGGCTTCGTGTTTCAGAACAGCCAGCTGCTGCCCCGGCTGGACGCCCAGCGGAACGTGGAGCTGCCCCTGATTTACGCGGGGATCAGCCAGCGGGAGCGGACCAGGCGGGCCCGGGAAATGCTGGACCGGGTGGGGCTCAGCGACAGAATGCATCACTATCCGAACCAGCTTTCCGGCGGCCAGCAGCAGCGGGTGGCGATTGCCCGGGCGCTGGTAACCAATCCCGGCATCCTGCTGGCGGACGAGCCCACCGGCGCCCTGGACCAGAAGACCGGAAAGCAGATTATGCAGCTTTTCCGGGAGCTGAACGGGGAAGGCCGCTCCATTATCATGATTACCCATGACATGAATATCGCGGCCAACGCGAAACGGGTGGTGCATATCATCGACGGGGTACTGACGGAAGGAGGGGGAACGGCGGATGCTTAAGACGATTCGCGCGACGGTGATCATGATCGGAGAATGCTTCCGCATGAGCCTGAGCAACATTCGCGACGCCAAGGTCCGCTCCTTTCTGACCGTGCTGGGCATCCTGATCGGCGTCATGGCGGTCATTACCCTGATTACCACCGTCAACGGGGTGACCGGTTCCATCTCCGACAGCTTTCTGAGCATGGGCGCGGGCACGCTGACGGTCTCCGTGACCGGGAGCGACCTGAAGACCGGCCTGAACGCGGCGGATCTGGCGGAAATCAGCGCCCTGGAGGAAGTGGAGGGCGTAGCCCCCACCGTCAGCATCCGGAACACCTGGATCAGCCGGGGCGGCACCTATGAAAACCGGATCACCGTCGGCGGGAAAAACGGCTACTATTTTCTGAGCAATGAGGAGGTCGTCCTCCGGGGACGGGCGTTGAACATCGTGGACGAGAATAACATGAGCTATGTGTGCCTCGTGGACGATGAGATGATCGAAACCTTCTTTTACGGCGTGGATCCGGTGGGGGAGAATCTGTATATCAACGGGATCCCCTTCCTGGTGGTGGGCGTTTTCTCCGCGGACAGCACGGAGAGCATCGCGTCCATCTTTTCGGGAAGCCCGAATATCCTGATTCCCTATACCACGGCCATGAAGATGAATAACGAGAACGTGGTGACCAGCTTCACCGTCTATATGAAGGACGGGGTCACCAGTGCGGAGGCCTCCGAGGCGGTGGAGACGGCCATGGACGCCATGTTCTCCTTTGAGGAGGATACCTTCACCATCACCACCATGGATGCCATTGAGGATACGATGGAAACCATGATGGGCATGATGGCCACGCTGCTGGCCGGCATCGCCAGCATCGCCCTGCTGGTAGGCGGCATCGGCATCATGAACATGATGCTGACCACCGTGACGGAGCGGACGATGGAGATCGGCCTGAAGAAGGCCCTGGGCGCCCGGCAGTGGCAGATTCAGCTGCAGTTCCTGATCGAAAGCTTCCTGCTGAGCCTGATCGGCGGGCTGGCGGGCATCGCGCTGGGCCTTCTGCTGAGCCTGATTCTGAGCAACGTCATGAGCATTTCCTTCCGGATCAGCATGGACGCCATCATGCTGGGCTTCGGTTTCTCCGCCGCTATCGGCATCATCTTCGGATGGGCGCCCGCGCGGAAGGCGAGCAAGCTGAACCCCATTGACGCGCTGCGGTCCGCGTAAGGGAGCGGCAGGGAATTCGACTGAAGCCCACCGCCGCGCTGTGCTCCGCGTAAGGGAGCGGCAGGGAATTCGGCTGAAGCCCACCGCCGCGCCATGCTGCGTATAAGGCAGTAAATCATCAAATGAACGATATAAAATAAAAAAGGAGGCTTTAACATGAAAACCCATCTCAGACGCCTCTCGGCAGTTCTGACGGTCCTGTCGCTGCTGGTGTGCTCCTGCGCGTTCGCGGAAAGCATCACCTTCAACGGCACGGTGACGGCCAGCGATACCTATGAGGTCTACGCGCCCATCGGCGGCACGGTGGCGTCCGTCAGCGGGGAAGCGGGCCAGAAGGTCGGGGCGGAGGACGTGATCGTCAGCCTGGCCACGACGAAGGTCTACGCGGAGGAAGCGGGCGTCGTGACCGGCATCTTCGGCCAGCCCGGCGACAATACCGCCACGGTGGCGGAGAAATACGGCGCGGTCATGTATCTTGAGGGAGAGAGCGTCTATACGGTCTCCGTCTCCACCGCCAATGCCTACAATGCCACGGAAAACAAGTTCATCCACGCCGGAGAGGAGGTTTACCTCCAGGGCTACTCGGACGCGACGCATACGGGCTGGGGCGTGGTGACCGCCATCGACGGCACCTCCTATACGGTCCGGGTGACCTCCGGTGAATTCCTGGTCGGGGAGACGGTGAACGTCTTCCGCGGCCAGAGCGCCGCCGCGTCTCAGCGCATCGGTCGGGGCACGCTGAACCGCACCAATCCCACCGCCGTCACCGGCAGCGGAAGCATCGTCTCCTTCGCGGTTTCGGCGGGAGACAGGGTCGCCCGGGGTGATCTGCTGTTTGAAACCCTGGAGGGCTCCTTTGACGGCCTGTACATGTCCGGCGCGGAGATCAAGGCCGGCGTTGCCGGAACCATCAGCCAGGTGAACGCCCAGCAAGGCGGCAGCCTGCAGAAGAACAGCGTGGTCGCGGTGATCTATCCGGACAGCGCCATGCGCATCGAGGCCCAGGTCGCGGAAACCGACCTCGCGTCGATTGCCGTGGGAGACCCGGTTTCCATCGAGCTGCTCTGGAATCAGGACGAGGAAGTGACCTACCCGGGAACCATTACCATGATTTCCGCCCTGGCCGACAGCAGCGCGGCCGGCTCCGGGGATGAAACCGTGACCTATACGGTCTATATCGATTTTACGCCGGATGAGCAGACCCGCTTCGGCATGAGCGCCGTGGTGACCACGAAGGATGACGCGGAAGAGGCGGAAGAGGCCGAGGAAGCGGAAGACGCGGCAGCGGCGGAAGAAGCCGAAGCGGCGGAAGAAGCGGCCGCGCCGGCGGAAAGAGGCGGAAGAGAAGGCGGACGGGGATCCCGTCCGGAAGGCGGAGACTTCCCGCCGTCCGGAGATTTCAATCCTGAAAACGGAAACATTCCGCAGCCCGAGAATGCCGATGCTGAAAGCGGAGCGGGCGACTGATGATATAACAGGGAGGTGTGTCGCATGATGCACAGACTGCAATCCTTGTTGTGCCTGCTGATTGCGGCGGGGACCGACGGAATCGTGGCCTCGGTTTCAGCCCGGGTCGGGGATACGGTGAACGAAAACCAGTCCATCGGGGAGATCGCGCCCGCCGAGGCCCTCTGCGTGGAAATCCAGGTGGATGAAACCGCGACCGGCACGATCCGCGTGGGCGATCGGGCCGTGATGATTCCGGCCGGACAGGAGGACGAGGAGCGCCTGACCGGCACGGTGATGGAAATCGGCAACATTGCCGAATCCGACCAGTATACGGTCCGGATCCGCCTCGACGGAGACCGGCTGCTGCCCCTGGGGATTTCGGTGGAGGTTCAGCTCTGAAGAGGAGCGGCTTCCGCGGCCCTGTCCCATCCCTGATCAAAAGATTTGCGCCCTGAATCCGGCATTGCAGCGCTGGGATTCGGGGCGCTTTTGGCTCTGGCCGACTGATTGAAAATCCGGCGGATGTGTGATATCATTTCATGATTGAAGGGGCCGCCGGAATGGGGCGGGAAGCCCCGGCGGAAACAGAAAGAAGAAGTCAGGAAGCGGGCGTTATTTATGCGGCAGAGCGGAATACTGATGCATGTGACCAGCCTTCCCTCCCCGGGGGGACTCGGAGACCTGGGCCGGGAGGCTTATTCCTTTGCGGATTTTCTGGCGGACAGCGGGATGCGGATCTGGCAGGTGCTTCCCATCGGCCCCGTGGGCTATGGGGAGAGCCCCTATCAGTCCCCTTCGGCCTTTGCGGGGAATCCCCTGCTGATCTCCCCGGAGCTGCTGCGGGAGGAAAAGCTGCTGGATTATGACGACGGGGAGATTCCCCAGCCGGAGAATCCGGAGCGGGCGGACTACGAGGGAGCCCAGGCCTGTCGCATGGCGCTGCTTCGGCGGGCCTTCCGCCAGAGCGGGGAGAAGCTGGCCCCCGAAATCGAAAAATTTCGCAGGGAAGAGAAATGGGCGGAGGATTACGCCCTCTTCTCCGCAGTCAAGGCGCATTTCGGCGGCGCCATGTGGTCGAAGTGGCCGGACCGGGGAATCCGGAACCGACATTTCTTTGCCCTGCTGAAGTATCAGCGGATGCTGCGGGAGGAGATCGAGTTTCATCTCTTCTGCCAGTATCTGTTCCGGAAGCAGTGGAAGGCCCTGAAGGAATACTGCAACGGGAAGGGAATCCTGCTCTTCGGGGATATGCCCATCTATGTGGCGGAGGATTCGGCGGACACCTGGACCCATCCCCGGATCTTCGAGCTGGACCGGAATCGGGTTCCCCGGCGGGTGGCCGGGGTGCCGCCGGACGCTTTTTCCGAATACGGCCAGATGTGGGGAAATCCCCTGTACCGCTGGAAAAGGCTGGCGCGGCACGGCTTCGGCTGGTGGGTGGACCGGATGAAGAGCACCGCGGAGCTTTTCGATATGGTCCGGGTGGACCATTTCATCGGCTTCGGGCATTATTACGCGATCCCCTACGGAGCGCCGGACGCCCGGACGGGACGATGGGAGGACGGCCCCGGGATTCCGCTGTTCAGGGCGCTGAAAAAGGCGGTGCCCGGGCTGAAGGTTGTGGCGGAGGATCTGGGCGCGGTCAATGATCAGGTGCGGACGCTGATGAAATGGACCGGATATCCGGGCATGAAGGTGCTCTGCTTCGCCTTCGACGGAGACGAGACCAACGAGCATTATCCCGCCAACATCACGGAGAACACGGTGCTGTATACTGGAACCCACGATAACGACACGGTGCTGGGTTGGGCCAGGCGGGTTCCGGAGAAGACCCTGGCCTTCGCCGGGAAGACCCTGGGCTTTACGGAGCCGGAGGAGGCCCCGGCAGCCTTTATCCGAGGCGCCATGGCCTCCGCGGCGGAGACGGTGATCCTGCCCATGCAGGATATTCTGGGGCTGGATAACAGCTGCCGGATGAACTATCCGGGAACCGTGGGCGGCAACTGGCGCTGGCGGATGAAAAAGGGCGCCGACACGGAGGAGATCGCGGCGAAGCTGCGGAAGCTGAACCGGGAAACGGGCAGAGAAAGAACGTAAAGGCCCCGGAAACGACGGCGAAGCTGCGGAAGCTGAACCGGGAAACGGGCAGAGAACGAGAGAAGGAAGGAACGAAGACATGAACGGAACAGAACTGATCCGGCGGACGGAGGAACTCCTCCTGACCCAGAGTCATAAAGCCCTGCGGGAGGCGACGGCGGAGGAGCTGCATAACGCCCTGTCCGGCGCCTGCATGGAAGCCCTGGCCCCCGTATGGAGCGAAACCGAGAAGGCGCGGGAAGGAAAACGGCAGGCTTATTATCTTTCCATGGAATATCTGGTGGGCCGGCTTGTATACAACAACCTGTACTGCA
>CAZMFY010000161.1:0-5771 GCA_964565635.1 uncultured Oscillospiraceae bacterium | reverse complement strand
TCAGAAACTCCCTGCGGGTTTCCTCTGTTGTGTAACGTTTAAAATCGCGCTGGTTGCAGGAATACCGAATGTCCATGGGTCATCCATCCTTTCTTTTCGTATGATACTATAGATGCTGAACCGGGTCACCCTGAATGCCCTTCATGGTGACGTTTTCCACGGTCAGATTCTCAATGAAGCGGGCAATAATACCCCGGTTGTGGACCGATGGCACGACTTCCGACATCGCGGGGACCATCGGCTCCGCGTCCGGAATAAAATCAAAATCGCAGTCCCGGACGGTCACGTGGCGGACCGGCTGCTCGGGAAGCCCAAGAATATAACCGACACAGGCCCTGCAGCCGGTTGCGTGAACCCGCTCGAAGGTAATCGTGCCGACGAAGGGAGTAGAATCATCCACAGGCTGAGGCTCCAGCGTCTGCACGCGCTGAGAATGTCCATCCGGATCACAGAAATACAGGCTGTTTACAACGAGAGGAATTTTCACGCCCTCCATGCGAACATCTTCAAAACGGATTTCGTCGATGACGCCGTTCTTCCCGCGGTCGCGCCGGGTCTTGATTCGAAGGCCGCGATCGTTTCCGCGCATCCAGCAATGATGGACCCGGACCTGCTGAACGCCGCCCGCCATCTCACTGCCCACGGTGACACCGCCATGTCCGTCCAGCATGGCGCACCACGCGATTTCCACATCCCGGGTCGGCATATGGAGGGATCTGCCCAGATAAATTTTGCCGGACTTGATGGCGATGCAGTCATCCCCGACGGAGAAGAGAGCGCCGAAAAGACGAACACCCTGACAGCTTTCCGGATCAAAGCCATCGGTATTGGGACTGACCGCCGGCGCAATGACGGTAATATTCAGGAAGGAAAGATTCTCGCTGAAGGTAGGATGAACATTCCAGCTTGGGCTGTTTCGGAACGTAATCCCCTGTACGGTTATGTTTTTGCAGCCCCGGAGATACAGAAGCCTTCCACGGTAGGCGCGAATCTTTTCCCGGGGATAGCGCCACCAGTCTCCTTCATCGCCGCGGCCGTCCGCGATGCCTTCCCCGATAATCCGCACATCCTCCACATTGATGCCGGTCAGCAGCGCGGCAAAACAATCCAGGGGATTGCCTTCCCAGGAACCGAACAGCAGATCGCCGCAATCCTCCTGCTCCGACTGAATGACGCCGGGGAGAATGGGGAAATGGTTTCGATCCGTCAGCAGGGAAAGAACCGCGCCTTTACAGATTTCCAGGGTGATATGGCTTTTCAGAAAGAGAGGCCCTGTCCGCCAGACGCCGGAAGGAATCCGTATACGGCCGCCTTCCGGGCAGCATAAAATCGCCCCCTGCAGAGCGGCGGTATCATCCGACGTCCCGTCTCCCACGGCGCCAAACCGCCGTACGTCCAGGGTATAGTTTTCCTTTTCCGTATGAAAGGAAAGAGTGTCCTGCTGACCGTTTCGAACCATGGTCAGAACATACGCGGTATCCGGCATCAGGTCAAACAGAGAAACGACAGATCTCTGCACATCCCCAAGGGACTGGCCATTCAGCGAGAGACAGGCCGGAGACTCTATCAGGAAATTGCCCTCCGGGTCCAGAAGCACCGTGGCGCTGCGCGAGGAAACAAAGATCAGTTTCATTGAACGTCCTCCCTGATCCATAAGGCTGAATTCATTGCTCCAACATGCGGCACGGGCCGGGAAGCACCGTATAAATCCTCCCGGAGAACGCCCAGCTGAACCGCTTCCTCCAGCAACGCGGACCATGCGGGGGACTGAAGCAGCGATTCCCGGGAAGCGCGGGCCAGCCGATTCCTGAACAGATCCACCAGTGCGCGATAATGTTCATAAATCCGTTCGTCTGCCCTGGAAATTCCCTCCAGCAGGGCGGTCAGCCAGGTAAGGGAGGGAAGAGAGAGAGTATCCCCCTCAGGTTCCGTCTCCCGGAAAAGACGAACGAGCGCAGGAAGTTCATCCAGATGTTCTGGAACGATTCCAGAACCATGCTCCGCCAGAAACGACGACAGCGCGGAAGCTTTCTTCGTATCCTGCATAAATCCTCCTTGGAGACGGTTCCATGGAACCGCATTATCAATATGATGATCTACCGAGAAAAGAATATCATAATCGGTCAGGAAAAGCAATCATTCATTCATGAGAAGGATGGAGGATGAAACATGGGCGGAAGAGAAGCGATGTCAAAGCACGACTACCCGGGGATGACAGGCCAGATCCTCCTTCGTGATCCGAAGCGCCTGACCGCCGGTGCGAACCTGATCGGAGGGGAACCGCCGGATAAAATCATCCACGCCGGCAATAGGCCATTCGGCGATGCATGGGGTTTTATAGTGCATGGGAATGATAACGTGAGGATCCAGCTGACGGATTACTTCCATGGCCTGAGCGGCGTCAATGGTATAAAAACCGCCTACCGGAATCAACAGGATATCCACGCTGCCGAGGGCCTCCAGCTGGTCTCCGTCCAACAGGCAGCCCAAATCGCCAAGATGAACAAGCCGAAGCTTCTCAGATTCCAGAAGAAAGAGCAGTGTTTTCCCTCTTTTTGTGCCTCCGGCATCGTCGTGGTCCGCCATGATTGCTGTCACGCTGATGTCAGGGGAAAGGGTATGAACCCCGGCAAAATCGATGATCTGCGGATGACCGGACACATTTTCCGCAGCGTTATGATCGTGATGCTGATGAGAAATCAGTAGTCCGTCCGCCTCAACGGGACGAACCGGATATCCGGTGGAAGCGTCATAGGGATCTGTCACGATCCGGAAACCGCTTTCCAGGGTAATCAGGAATTCTGCATGGCCAATATGCTCAATCAACATGGCGGTTTTCTCCTTCCTTTAATATAGGCATTACAGGCAAAGGAATTGCAGGTAAGGGCAGATGGTGCCGAAGACGAAGGGAGAACTCCCGGTGGAGCTCGCCGCAGGCTGTTTCCCAGGCCTCGGCGCCCTGCTCCCTTGCCTTCAGCAGGCGGATGATTTCCAGGGTCGCATCCCCAGCGGCGGAATGACAGGAGAGAAGATGACGGAGACACGCGGCTTCTCCCGCGTCGGATTCCGGCCACCATCCTTCCGGAAGCGAGGCATTGGGACGCCATATGTGGAGCCAGCCGTCGCTTTCCCAGATCTGCCATCCGCCCTCGGCAGCGTTTCGGATAAAAAAAAGGCAGTCCGATGCTTCCGAACAGCAGGGAAGATCCAGGTCAAAAAGCGCCTCCGGAAGACGGCTGCGACGGAGCGCGGGCTGACGGTGAAGCGGCAGCGGCTCCCAGAGCTTCCGAAGATCTTCTCTCCAGGGATTGTGCCAGGAAAACAAGAAACGCACCTCCCTAAACAGGCAGAAAAAACTGCCGCGCCGGCGAAAGCTGCAGGCAGCCGGCCGACGCGGCGGGAACGAATGGATTAATCTTCGGGAGTGTTTTCGCTGAAGGCTCCGGGAATGTTCAGGGAAACCATTTCGTTTTCAGTGTCAAAGACGGTATCAATGATTCCGTTGCCGTCCATATCCTCTACGGTGATCAGACTGCCGTAGCACTGGTTAATGCCGCGGGTGTTCAGAACCCTGACATAATAGGTTCCGGGTTTATCCAAAGTCCTGTATCGAGCGGCTTTAGTAACGCCGTGGAACGGGAAACGGTTATAGTTTTCCATAACCAGCGTATGATTCTCATCTTCGTATTCCCGAATGATATACATGGCATCCAGCCCGGTCTGATCCACCAGTTTCACCCACAGCTGGGGATATCCCTCGTCATTATACCGAACGCGGGCCCAGGTAATATGCGCGGAATCAGGGTTGTTATCGTTCGTCCAGGGCGTGGGATTATCAAGAAGGACTTGCGCGTCCAGTTCGGTAATCCCCTGGAAATCAGCGGCTTGCCTTTCCAGGGAAACCTTTTCCGCGGTCAGATCGTTCACCTGAGAGGTCAGCTCTGTAATGGTCGCTTCACCCTGCGCAACAGCGGAAGCAAGCGATTCGTTATTCGATGTGAGGGCTTCGTTTTCAGCTGTCAGCGAGGATACTTGTCCGGTCAGGCTTTCTTTTTCCGTTGTCAGAGAAGAAACCTGCGAAGTCAGATTATTCTTTTCCGTGGTCAGGGCAGAAACGTCGGCGGTCAGCCCCTCGTTTTTCGTTGTAAGCGTGGCGTTCGCTTCCTTCAGAGAAGTGACTTCACCGGTCAGGGATTCATTGGCCGTCGTCAGGGCAGCTACTTCGCCGGTCAGGGATTCGTTGGCCGTCTTCAGCGTTGCAACTTCGCCGGTCAGGGATTCGTTGGCTGCTGTCAGGGTGGCAACTTCGCCGGTCAGGGATTCATTGGCTGTCGTCAGCGTTGCAACTTCGCCGGTCAGGGATTCATTGGCTGTCGTCAGCGCGGCAACTTCGCTGGTCAGGGATTCGTTGGCTGCTGTCAGGGTGGCAACTTCACCGGTCAGGGACTCATTGGCTGCGGTCAACGTTTCGTTTTTCGCCGTTAAGGCAGTCACCTGTTCATCCTGCGTCGAAGCGGAAGCTTTTTCCGCATCATTCGTGTCTGCGGTTTCCGTCTGATCGGATTCTTCGATCGGTTTATCAGTGTCAGCTGCTGCTGTCTGTCCGGCTTCTTCCGCGGCGGTTTCCGCGACAGTGGTTTCATCTTCCGCAGCATCAGCAGCGGTTTCGGTGTCGGCCTGTTCATCAGAGGAAGGCACTTCCTGCGCCAGCGCTTCGGCCAGGGCATCCCTTGCTTCCTGCAGGGCGGCGGCTAACGAAGCGCTTTCCAGAACGGCGTTATCCTTTGCCTGCGTGACCTCTGTCAATGCGGTCTCCGCAGCCTGAAGCGCTTCGGTCAGCGTTTCCTTTTCCGCGGCAAGCGCGTCTCTGGAAAGGGTTACCTCTGAAAGAGCTGTCTTGGCTTCTTCCAGGGCTTTCGTCAGGGTAGCGTTTTCAACCAGGGCGGCATCCTTGGCCTGGGTTACCTCCGTAAGGGCGGCTTCAGCCGTGGCCAGCGCCTGCTTCAGGGTTTCATTTTCCGCGGCCGCCTCTTCCTTCGCGGCGGTCTCTGCTTTCAGCGTCGTATCCAGCGTTTCGTTCGCCTGCTGCAGCTGGGTGTATTGGACTCTGGATTCTTCCAGCTCCGTTGCAGTGCTCAGCCGGGTACTTCTTTCCTGACTGACCCTGAATCCCAGAAAACCTGCGCCTCCAAGGGCGACGACCAGGGCGACAATCAAAGAAATGATCTTTTTGTTCATGGGGGAATGCTCCTCTCCGGGTTCCTTATTCTGACCAGGATTCTTTCCGACGCTGGGACAGATAAAACACAAACCATATCCCATAATATGGGATTTGCATATATTTCAACCTACATTATATGCGATCTCACGCTCAAATTCAATAGTTTTGTGCGAATTTTCATTTGACCTGCCGCGGGTTTCGTAATATAATCTGCCTTGGCTTTGTCGGAGCAATAATTGCCTGAGGAGGAAGCAAGCAAATATGAACATGGTCTGTCTCGATTTGGAAGGAGTATTGGTACCGGAGATTTGGATTGCTTTCTCGGAAGCCTCAGGGATTCCCGAACTCCGCCGCACAACCCGGGATGAGCCGGATTATGACAAGCTGATGAATTTCCGGCTAAAGATTCTGAAGGAGCATGGGCTGGGCCTGAAGGAAATTCAGAATACCATTGAAAAGATTGATCCCATGCCGGGCGCCAGGGAATTTCTGGATACCCTTCGGTCAGAAACGCAAGCGGTGATTCTCAGCGATACGTTTACCAAGTTTG
>CAZMFY010000160.1:0-5783 GCA_964565635.1 uncultured Oscillospiraceae bacterium | reverse complement strand
GCTCCTCCATGACCAGGACTTCCCGAACCCCGCAGAGGCCGGCGCGCAGGAAATCTTCCGGGAAGGGAAAGGGAGAGGCCACGCGGATCAGCCGGATTTCCGGATGATCCCGCAGCGCCTCTTTCACATAGGCATAACTGATGCCGGAGGCCGCCACCGCCTTTTCGGCCGCGGCGCCCTCCACCGTGTTGAAGGCATAGTCCTTCATCGCTCGGGCGATTTCCCGGTTGGTCTCTTCCAGCTTTCCGTGATTCATATAGGACAGCCGGGGGAAAATGACCCAGCGGCCGGCGTCCTTTTCAAAGGCACCCGCGGAAGGCGCCGGAAACACGTCCGGCGGGTCCACGGAAGCGTAGGCATGGCATACGCGGGTGGTGGGCCGGAGGATGACCGGCGTCCCATACCGTTCGCTGAGCGCGAAGGCGTCCTGCACCATCTGATAGGCTTCCTCCGGGGAGGCGGGATCCAGCACCGGAATCCGGGCAAAATCCGCAAAACGGCGGCTGTCCTGCTCCGTTTGGGAGGAAATGGGCCCCGGATCATCGGCGCTGACGATCACCAGCCCGCCCTTGACGCCCACGTAGCGGAGACAGAGCAGGGGATCGGCCGCCACGTTCAGTCCCATCTGCTTCATGGTTACGATGGCCCGAATCCCGCTGTAGGCGGCGGCAGCGGCTACTTCCAGGGCGGCTTTTTCATTCACAGACCATTCCACGTGAACGGCCGGATCCGCGTGTTTCGCGATGCCCTCGATAATCTCGCTGGAAGGTGTGCCCGGGTATCCGGAGGCGAGCCCGACCCCCGCGGCCAAGGCTCCCAGCGCAATGGCATGATTGCCCATGACATACTGCTTCATATGATCCCCCAATGAATCCCTGAGACCGGCTCAGGAATAATTACCTGTAAGTCACGAGAATTATACCCTGATTCCTTCGAAAAGAAAAGTATTCAGAGGCGCCAAAACATTCTAAGAACAGAACAATTTGTCAGATACGGTCGGAAAAACCTTGAGATTTCAGGGGTTGAGTTGCAGCGGACAGGTATGATAAAATATCAAAACCTTGGAACGGGAGGTCAGCGGAATGCCGGAGATCAGGGAGCTCATTCGGGAAGGCAAGGGAAAGCGCATGTACGCCACGGAGGATCCGGATCTGGCAGTCGTATACTATAAGGATGAGGCCATGGCCTTTCACGGGCTGAAGCGGGGCCGGATTCTGGGCAAGGGGGAGATCAATAACGCCATCGGGAAGCATCTCTTTACGCTGCTGAAGGAGCATGGCGTGGAGAATCACTTTATCCGGCAGCTGGATGCCCGGCAGAGCCTGGTGTACCGCTGCGAGATGATGCGCTACGCTGTGAAGGTGCGCAACCGGGTGGCCGGGAGCCTGCATACGCGGACGGGGCTGCCGGTAGGGATGAAGCTGGAGCAGCCGGTGATTGAATTCGTGCTGAAGGATACGGAGCTGGATCAGGATCCCCTGGTGAACCACACCCATCTGCTGGCCATGAAGGCCTCCACCATGGAAGAGATCGAGGAGGTCCGCCGGCTGAGCCGGAGGATTAACGAGATCCTCTCCGCCTATATGAGCGAGATTAACATTGAACTGATCGACTTCAGGATCGAGTTCGGCCGATTCAAGGGAAAAATCCTGTTGGCGGACGAACTGAGCCCGGACACGGCCCGGTTCTGGGACAGCAGCACCCATGAACCCCTGGATATCGACCGCTTCAAGCGGGATCTGGGGGATGTGAAAGAGGCCTATCAGGAGGTGCTCCATCGGATGATGGGGATGAACGGAGCGGAATGACCGAAGGCCCGGAAGCTGCTTCCGGCGGGGGAGAGCATGACAAAACGTTTTTTGACAACAGGTCTGGCGGCAATGCTGGCCTTTTTTCTGTTTCTGAGCGGGCCGGCCCGACCTGCGGCGCAGGCGGCGGAAATATCGCCGGATGCGGCGCAGGCCGAGGAAATCCCGGGGGATGAGGAGACCCAGGCAGCGGATATTTCGCCGGATGAGGGGGCGCAGACCGCGGAAGTCTCAGGGGAGGACCTGGCGCCGGAGGAGATTTCCGAACTTCCGGCGGAGGGGGATTTTCCCGCGCTGAACGCTTCGGGTTTTCTGGACAGCGGGGAATTCCTTTACGAGAACGACGAAGAGGGCATCTGGCGGTACGCCAGTGAAACCCTGTGGGTCGAAATTCATCGGATCATCCAGGCCAAGCCGGCGCGCACCTGGTACGAGGCAGAAATCCGCTGCGGCGAGGGGGGCGAGGTGCCCCGGGTCATCTCCTATGATCCGGAAAAGCCCATGAGCAAACGCACCTATCCGTACAAGATCGCCCGGACCTGGCAGACGGTGATCGCCGTGAGCACGGATTTTGCCTGGAACCGGTATCTGAACAAGGCCCGGACGGGCATTCTGATGCGGGACGGGAAGATCTGGTCCGAGAAAACCCGGAAGAAGGGGGCGAAGCAGTTCCCGAACCTGGATACGCTGGCGCTCTTCCCGGACGGGGATATGCGGGTCTTTGACAGCGATGAGCTGAAGGCGGAGGCGTATACGGAGATGGGGGCCAGGGATGTGCTGGCCTTCGGCCCCTGGCTGATCCGGGACGGGCAGCTGAACGAGGCCGCCCTGAAGCAGTACGGAAAGAGCAAGGCGGAACGGGTGGCCGTGGGCATGGCGGAAAAGGGCCATTACTGGTTCATGATGCTGGAGGGCCGGATCACCCGGAGCAAGGGGGACGGCATCACGTTCCTGGCGGAAAAAATGATGGAAAAGGGCTGCCAGGTGGCCTTCAATCTGGACGGCGGCCAGACCGCCAGCATCGTCTTCATGGGGCATCAGCTGTGCAAGATGGACAACAAGAACCATAACAAGGCGTCCCGGGTCTCCGCGGAGATCCTGGGCGTGGGAACCAGCCCGCTGGTCCGCGGCCTGGACGATCCCTGGTAACGGCCCGTCGGACATCGGGCGGACCCCTGGAAAAGCTGAATTTCCGCTTGCCAAAGCGGGAAAAAGTATGATATACTGAACTGTGGTGCGCCATGCGCATCCAAAGGATTTGCGCGGACGGCGCGGGAGGGACTGAGAACACATGAGTTATACCTATGAAAAACTTTCCAGCAACAAGGCGAAGCTGAGTTTTGTTTTCCCGGCGGAGGCCTTTGACGACGCGATGGCCAAAGCGTTTCTGAAGATCCGCAAGAGCATCAACCTGCCGGGCTTCCGGAAGGGCAAGGCCCCCCGGAGCATGGTGGAGGCCATGTACGGGGAGAGCATTCTGTACGATGACGCCATTAATCTGCTGTTTCCGGACGCCTATGAAGCGGCGGTGAAGGAATATGATCTGCATCCCGTGGATCAGCCGGACTTCAATCTGGAAGAGATCGGCTCCCACAAAGATCTGAAGTTCAGCGTGGAAGTCTATGTGCGTCCCGACGTGACGCTGGGCCAGTACAAGGGCCTGGAAGTGGAAGTCGCTCAGCAGGAGCTGACCGACGCCATGGTGGACGCGGAAATCGCCCGGGATGTGGACAAGGCCAGCCGCACGGTGGACGTGGAAGACCGGCCCGTCCAGGAGGGAGACATCGTCAACCTGGATTATGCCGGCACGGTGGACGGAGTGGCCTTTGAAGGCGGGACCGCCGAGAAGCAGACCCTGACCATCGGCAGCGGGAATTTCATTCCCGGCTTCGAGGAGCAGATGGTAGGCATGACCCTGGGAGAGGAAAAGGATCTGCAGGTGACCTTCCCGGCGGAATATCACGCGGCGGAGCTGGCGGGCAAGGACGCGGTGTTCCATGTGAAGGTGAACGGCATCCAGGTGGTCGAGAAGCCGGAGCTGGACGATGATTTCGCGCAGGATGTGAGCGATTTCGATACCTTCGCGGATTACAAGGCGGACGTGGTCCGGAAGCTGACGGAGCGGATCGAGAAGAATAACGAGAATGCCGCGAAGAACGCGCTGGTGGAAAAGGCCGTTGAGAACGCGGAAATCGATCTGCCCCAGCCCATGATCGACAGCCAGAGCGATTACATGCTTCGGGAGATGGAGATGAACGCCGCCTATCAGGGCATCAGGCTGGACGATTATCTGAAATATATGGGGATGACCAGGGACGCGCTGAAGGCTCAGAATGAGCCGGAAGCCATCCGCCGGCTGAAGAACGAGCTGGTCATTGAAGCGATCCGCAAGGCGGAAGGGATCGAGCCCACGGAAGAAGATATCGAGAAGCAGATTCAGGAGCAGGCGGAACGCTACGGCGAAGACGTGGAGGATTTCAAAAAGAATCTGACGGAGCAGCAGCGGGAGTACCTGAAGGACGATGCGGCCATCGCCCTGGTGCTGGATCTGATGATGAAGGACGCGAAGATTACCGCGAAGCAGCCCGAAGCGCCGGCGGAGGAGCAGCCTGAAGCGGCGGAAGCAACCGACGAAAAGGCCGAATAAGTGTATGAATGATAACGAATGGCGCCGAGAGGCGCCATTCGGCGAATTCGGGAGGTATCAACAACCATGCCGATGATTCCTTATGTGATTGAACAGACCAATCGGGGCGAACGCTCCTACGATATCTATTCCCGGCTGCTGAAGGACCGGATCGTCTTTCTGGGCGGGGAGATTGACGACGTGACGGCGAACCTGGTTGTCGCCCAGATGCTGTTTCTGGAAATGGAGGATCCGGACGCGGACATCAGCCTTTATATCAACAGCCCCGGCGGCTCCGTGACCGCGGGGATGGCGATCTATGATACCATGCAGTATATCAAGCCCGACGTGCGGACGGTCTGCGTCGGCATGGCCGCCAGCATGGGCGCCTTTCTGCTGATGGCCGGCACCCCCGGGAAGCGGCTGGCGCTGCCCAACAGCGAGGTCATGATTCATCAGCCGCTGGGGGGAGCGCAGGGACAGGCGACGGATGTGGCCATCCAGGCCGAGTGGCTGATGAAAACGAAGGAAAAAATGACCCGAATGATGGCGGAGATGACCGGGCAGGATCTGGAAAAGGTCAAGGGAGATGTGGAACGGGATTACTTCATGAGCGCGCAGGAAGCCCTGGAATATCACATCATCGACGAGATCTATCAGCCCCGGAAGAACGAGAAATAAGATCTGAGGAGAAACATGGCAAACAATTATACGCGGAACCGGACGCCCCGATGCAGCTTCTGCGGCAAGGATGCCTCCATGGTGGAACGGCTGATTTCCGGACCCAATGTATATATCTGCAACGAGTGCATCGATCTGTGCAACGATATCCTGGAAGGGGAGGATCTGTCGGGGCGCCGGGGGGCCAACCCGGCGGAAAACGACGGTGCGCTGAAGGCCGAACCCGTGAAGCTGATGCTGCCCACGGAAATGAAAAAGGTGCTGGACGATTATGTCATCGGGCAGGAGCGGGCCAAGCGCGCCATGTGCGTGGCGGTCTACAACCATTACAAGCGCATTGCCCGGAAGCCGAAGAAGGATGACATCGAACTGCAGAAGAGCAACATCCTGATGATCGGCCCCACCGGAAGCGGCAAGACGTACCTGGCCCAGACCCTGGCCAAGGTGCTGGACGTTCCCTTCGCCATCGCCGACGCCACCAGCGTGACGGAGGCCGGATATGTGGGCGACGACGTGGAAACCATCCTGCTGCGGCTGATTCAGGCGGCGGACTGGGATATCGAACGGGCCCAGAAGGGAATCGTATATATCGACGAGATCGATAAGATTTCCCTAGGCCAGTGAGAACTGGAGAACCAAGTATCGAAAGTATCTTCATCGCGAACATA
>CAZMFY010000159.1:0-5805 GCA_964565635.1 uncultured Oscillospiraceae bacterium | reverse complement strand
ACTATTCTTTCTCAGACTACGCAGGAAGAGCTGGGCGAGGTTGCGGCTGGAACTACCGCGACGGTGAAGGTGACGGGCTCCGCAACGACAGAAGCCTATCAGTGGGAAGTTGACCGCGGAGACGGCAACGGATTTGCAGCCCTGAATGAGGGTGCTACCTGGAGTGGAACTAAGACCAATACGCTGAACTTCAAGGTGAAGGACGGACAGGCCGGGTTCCAGCTCCGGGCAAAGCTGACGAACGACGCTGGCGAAACCTACAGCACGCCTGTGGAAGTGGTGCTGATGACCGCGCCGGTGATCAGCGTGGAGCCTGCGGATCAGACCGTTGAGAATGCGGGCGACACCGCGGCGTTTACCGTAGTTGTGGATAAAGATGCGACTTATCAGTGGCAGGTGGACCGTGGCGACGGCAAGGGCTTTGTCAATCTGAACGAAAGCGTCACCTGGAGAGGTGTTACGACCGATACGCTTCAGTTCACCACGAAACCCGCGCAGCTCGGATTCAGCTTCCGGGTTGTGGTATCCAACGCAGTGGGCAGTGTGAACAGCGCTGCGGTGAAGTTTACCTGGGCGAATCCTCCGACTATTCTTTCCCAGACCACACAGGAAGAACTGGGCGAGGTTGCGGCTGGAACTACCGCGACGGTGAAGGTGACGGGTTCCGCGACGACGGAAGCTTATCAGTGGGAAGTTGACCGTGGAGACGGCAACGGGTTTGAGCCTCTGAATGAGGGCGCTACCTGGAGTGGAACCAAGACCAATACGCTGACCTTCAAGGTGAAGGCCGGACAGGCCGGATTCCAGCTCCGGGCAAAGCTGACGAACGACGCTGGTGAAACAAACAGTGTACCTGTGGAAGTCACGATTCTCCCGAAGCCCATCATCAGCGTGCAGCCTGAAGCAAAGACGATTACCGAGATCGGTGATCCCGTTGCCTTTACAGTTGTTGCTGAGAAAGAGGAAGACTGCCAGTGGCAGGTGGACCGTGGCGACGGTAAAGGCTTTGTCAATCTGAACGAAACCGCGACCTGGAGCGGAACGCAAACCGATACTCTGACCTTCACGTCCAAGCTTGCTCAGATGGACTTCCAGTTCCGAGTAGTGCTGACCAACGCATCCGGAACCACGACTAGTGATGTGGTAAGCTTTACCTGGGACAGTGAACCGACAATTGTGACACCGCCGGAAAGCATGACTGATATTCTGATTGGGGATCGGATCACCTTCCAGGTAGTTGGTTCTGCAAACACCGAGACCTATCAGTGGCAGGTTGACCGCGATGACGGCAATGGATTTGTGAACCTGAATGATAGTGCTACCTGGGCCGGAACGAAAACTGACACGCTGACCTTTGTATCCAAGGAAGCTCAGATGGGATTCAAGTTCCGCGTCGTGCTGAGTAACAGGACGGGCGAGACAATCAGTAACGAAGTTTACTTCGCGACCATGCCCGCGCCTGTGATCTCGCTGCAGCCGGTTTCCGTGGAAGTGGAAAACGTTGGGGATAACATTCAGTTCCATGCCGAAGCGGAGAATGCCACGGGATATCAGTGGCAGGTTGACCGTGGCGATGGTAAGAGCTTTGTTAACCTGAACGAATCTGACACCTGGAATGGAACGACGACAAAGACGCTGTCCTTCAATGTGAAGGCGGCGCAGCGGTTCTTCCGGTTCAGATTTGTCGCCTCCAACGCGGGTGGCAAGGCGGAGAGCGATGTCGTGGGCTTTACCTGGAAGAATGCTCCGACAATTACTGTTGAGCCTGCAGATGTGGAAGCTGCGATTGGGGATGCTGCAGCATTCACAATTGACGATAATGGCATTGCGGAAACCTATCAGTGGCAGGTGGATCGCGGCGATGGGCAGGGCTTTGTGAATCTGAAAGAGAGCGCCACCTTCACCGGTACGACAACCAAGACGCTGACGGTTGCTGTGAAGGCTGGTAACAAGGACTTCCGATTCCGCGTTGTGCTGACCAACAATGTCGGCTCCGTCACATCCGAGGATGCGGGACTTGTTCTTGTGCTGAAGCAGAATGATGTGCTTTATGACTTCATGCCTGACTCCATTACCACAGCCTATGTGAAGGAATACCAGGGCTCTGCGGCTTCTGTAGTCATTCCTGAACAGGTTTTTGGACTGACGGTTGTTGAAATCGGTGCTGATGCCTTCATGGGCAATACTGCACTGGTGAGTATTGATCTGCCGGATACGATCCAGGTCATCCGGGAGAGAGCTTTCAAGAACTGTTCCAACCTTAAGGAAATGAACTAACTGATCATTTCCACATTTCAGGGGCAGCAATGCCCCTGATTTTTTCAGTATCTGTGGTCAGCTTTGTGCCGGTTCGATTCCGGTGATGCTGGGGAATGGGCGGCTGAACGCCGCCGGGAAGAAATAATACAGGCATTTGCCTTCGAAAATGAAAGCGCCGATGCCGGGGGAGAAGCATGAACACAACTGGGAGAAAAATCATGGGAAGTGGCCGGATTCAGCTGGCACTCCTGCAGCTGATGATTCTGGCTTTTGCTTTGATCAACGCTGCTGCGCATCACCTCAGCATGATGGATGGGGTGAAGATCTTCCTCTATCAGTTTTTTGCGTGGTATATGGCGGGATATGCCCTGTTGCTATTGGCCCGGATCAGGACGGATACGTTGACGGAGAGGATAGCTCTTTCTTATGGATTCGGCAGCACCCTGTCCATGCTGGTTTATTTTCTGCTCGTGATCCCGGGATGGAAGGCGGCGCTGCCTTATGTGACCCTTACAGAAGGTCTGGCGGCTTCCCTTTATGTTTTTAAGAAAGAATCGGGAAGAAAGAAAACAGAGCAGGAGAGCGGGTATATGCCGCTATGCATGACGCTGCTTTTTATTTATTTTCTGCTGTTCACCTTTGCGGGCTCCTTCGTGAATTCCATGCCGAACGAGACGGGAGGCACCGGCTATTATGTGGACTGGGCTTTCTGGGCCGGAAACAATATCGGCTTCACCAAAGGTTTTCCCGCGGAACGGTTCCGCCAAGTGGGAGTGCCCTTTGCGTACCACTATTTCTCCAGTCTGCTGATGGCCCAGACCTCCCTTTGCACCGGGGTGGATATTAATGATGTTTCCTTTTATTTCTCCGGCATCTTCGGAGGAATTCTGCTGATCTTCTCGGCCTGCTGGTTCGGAACAAGAGTGCTTCGGAACAAATGGCTGCTGCTTGTTTTCATGCTGGCGGTGTTGTTCACCAACGGGAACTACACCACCTTCACCTGGCATATCCTGATCTGCCCCTTCGGGTACGACTACGGGCAGGCCTACGGCATGCTGACCCTGGGAGCCCTGGCTGAAATCCTGCTGCGGAAGCGGAACCGGGAGTACCTTTGGATTTCCTGCGCGTTTCTGGCCATGTGCACGGGCTCCAAGGGCCCGGTGGCGGCGCTGGTGCTGGTGACCTGCGGGGTGGCGGCATTTGCCATGCTGATCCGGAAGGAATTTGGGAAGGGACTGTTGAGTGGAATCCTGTGGCTGTTTGCCTTCCTGGCTGTGTACTATGTTTTCATTAAGTACCATGAACCCGGAAGAACTCTGAGCAGCCGGATTGCTTATGTAGGAGGGGCTGATCTGGAAACGGTGACCTCCTCCTCCCTGTGGCTGCCGGGGATTCTGGGAGAGCTGAGAGATGGATACCGGATCACGGGGCATTCACGGCTTCTGAGCCTGATCAGCATCCTGCTCTATGTATACCGCTCCGACAAGGTCGTTGCCCTGCTGTTGGTGATCGGACTTCTTCGTATTCTGCGGGATCTGTTCCGCAGAAAGGCGGATGCCTTCCTCTGGAGCCTGGCAGCCTCCGGCCTGACGGGGATCCTGCTGGCCATCTATCTGACCCAGAAGGGCGGCAGCCAGATGTACTTTATGATGGGCATGTACCCGATGAGCGTCATGGCGGGGCTATATGCGTTGGATTCCCGGCTGGTGGAAGAGAAGGGAAGAATCACGGTGTCTGCCCGCAATGAACTGATCACCCGCGGAGCCGTGTTTGCCGTAGTCTGCATGCTGGGCATGTCGGTATCCTCCTGCTATGATACGGTGCTGCCGAAGTTTCGGGAAGGCTTTGCAGCGATCCGTGGTAAGTTGACGGCTGAGGACTATGTACAGACATACTGGCCCTATGTGGACCGGGAGGATTGGGAGGCCTTTGACTGGCTGAAGGAGAACACGCCAGAGCTTACGGTTTTTGCCGTGGACAGCTTTGAGAATGCCTACGGAGCGGAAATGCCGATGCTCGCCGGGGTGTTCTCCCAGCGATATGTATGGAACGAGCAGAAATATGTCCGGACTGCGGAGAAGGAAGCCCGAAACAAGGTAATGGAAGGGCTGGAGACGGATCCGGAGGAAACGATCCGGACCCTGAAGCAGAACGGGGTTTCCTACCTTCTTTCCCGGGTGAAGGAAGGAAAGGAAGAGCCCGGCAGCCGGACGAACCTGCTGCGGGAGGAATTCCGGAACGGGCATTATATTATCTACAGCCTGCAGGCGGAAAATCCGTAAGAAACGGAACTGCCGGGCGCAGGAACGCCGGGAGTAATACCGCAGTTCGGGGAACTGCTTCTCACAGAATGATGGCATCAGGAGGGACACGGGATGAAAAAGACGGGTTGGATGCTGACGATGCTGCTGGCGCTGGTGATGCTGCTGACGGCAGGCGGGGTGGCCTCAGCGGAGGAAGTGATTACGCCGGAGTTGGAGATCTTTGTGAACAATCACGGCTCCATGGATATGATCGCTCACCCGTACGCGGTGATTCCCTCGGATTATGTGGCGCCGGCGGGCTTCACCCCGCATAACAGCTTTGAGGTGCATGTGAACAACGCATACCGATTTTGGGAAAGGTATCACACTGCGCCCAGATGGAGCGTGATGCAGTTTGACGGGGATCCGGTGCCATTTACCGTGACCGAATCGAATATGGGAGATGATTCTCAGCCATATATCCTTGTGACGCTGGATGCAACGCCGCAGACCGCCCAGGAAATCCTGTTTGAGATTACCTGCGACTGGGGAGACTATGCCACGCAAACCGGGACAAAGGCATTCTACATGGACTTTCTGGAAGTGGAGCTGCCTTCCCCGGAGACTTCCATGACGACCTTCACCATGAAGGTCGGGCTGGAGCAGCTGATCAGCCCGGACTTTGGACTGAACCTGGGCTGGACTGAGGGAAAAGCAGACTGCAATCTGTTCTTCTCCCATGACGGATACTTTCCGAGCAGCTATGGTTATAGATACAGGGATGGGCTAACGCTGAAGCCCAGGAAGGCCGGGAATGTGACCGGAATCGTATCTCTCAGCTATGCGAACCTGTATCTGGAGAAGCTGGTGCTGTTCCGGATCGCGGACGAGGAGGGCAATTATCCGGAACCGGTTCCGGAGACGGTGCCGCTGGATGACGCTCATTTCCCTGACCCAGGCTTCAGGGCATATATTGCGCAGGAGTGGGACCGGAATGGAGACGGCACGCTGAACGCGGCAGAGCTGATCAACGCGAGATGGGTGAGCCTGCTCAGCGAGGAAGCCATGTCCCTGGAGGGAATCAGATACCTTCCTTATTTGGAGCATGTCTCCATCAACAATACGCCTGTTTTGAGCCTGGACGTGACGGAAAATACCAGATTGGATTATGTCACCGTGATTAACGCGGACCTGACGGAGCTGGATGTGACCGGCCTCACCGGGCTTCACGAACTGTGGCTGGAGAACAATCCTTTGCGGCAGCTGGATATCGGGACAAATCCGAACCTGCAGGAGCTGTGTG
>CAZMFY010000158.1:0-5833 GCA_964565635.1 uncultured Oscillospiraceae bacterium | reverse complement strand
GACACCTTTAAGTGCTTGTATTTTCAGCCCTCTTGGGCTAAACTAAATGCCATTGAGGACCGTCCCTCCGTTCCGAGGTGATGTTCTGGTGGAACGAAAAGGACCGTCCCTCCGTTCCATTACTTGGCCTTTTTGCGGTAGCTCATCCAGATCAGCACGGCGCCGGCCAGGATGAGGGCGACGATGATCGCGTCCACCACATAGAAGGTGGTCTTCCAGGGGGTCGCTTCCGCGCCCTTGTGCTCGTCGTCATAGATCCAGCTGCCCGCGGTGGTGTACAGGATGTTCTTGGTGGCGGTGCGCATGTACTGCACGTTGGAGGCCGCCGTCCGGTCGGTCACCTGGTTCGGTCCGCCGGCATAGGTGCTCAGCATGGCGTCCACGCCGTTGGCCAGGGCCATATCCGCGTTCATGAAGCCGTGGCCGTTGTTGCGGAAGAAGTCGCTGACGATGAAGCCGCGGAATCCCCACTCGCCCCGGAGGATATCGTTGTTCAGCTCGCTCATCTCGCCGACCCACTTGTTGCCCAGGAAGGCCCAGGATTCCATGATGCCGTTGGCGCCGTACTGCTTGACGGAGATCTCGAAGGGCTTCAGGTAGATTTCCCGCATGGACTGCTCCGTGGCCCAGGCGCAGACCATCTTGCCGTTGGAGTCATACATGGCGAAGTGTTTCACCGTGGAATAGACACCCTGCTCTAGGGCGCCGGCCACGCCGCAGCCGGCCATGATGCCCGCCAGCACGCCGTCCTCGGAGAAGTATTCATAGTTCCGGGCGGTAAAGGCGGAGCGGTGGGTATTCACGGCAGGCGCGTACCAGCCGGTGGAGCCCATTTCCTTCGCCATCTGGCCCATGACCTGGCCCCAGGCGGTGGCGACTTCCTTGCTCCAGGAGCAGGCGATGACCACCTCGATGGGGAAGCCCAGGGATCCGGCGCCGGTGAAGTTGTTGTTGATGGCGGCGGGGCCGTCGGAGTCGATGTTCTGAACCTTCTTGATGGAATCGATGGCGGGGGTCTGATAGCCGGCCAGGGCGCTCAGGTTGGCCATTTCATCCACGGTCAGCTGATCCAGCAGGCTGTCCCAGATGGGATCGTCGTAATCCTTGCCCCGGACGTCGTAGATGGTCAGCTTGCCGGCGGCGCCGGTGGTGGGCATGACGGCGGCGGGATCCACATAGGCGGAGGGGTCATAGTTGCTGTTCAGATGATATCCGGCGATGTATTCTTCCGGCATCTCCGTGCTGGCGGGAGCAGCGGTGGCTTCCGCGTAGTTGGCGAAATGATCCGCCCGGGACAGATAGGGCACGTCGCCCTGGGCGTTCTGCAGCCGGTTCACCGCGGCCAGATCGTCGGAGGAGCGGGGGTTGTCCTCGCCGTAGACGACGGTGGCATCCAGGGTATAGGTGCGGCTGTCCAGGATGTTGTGGGAGTTGTTGTTGATGGAGATCACATAGTCTCCGCTTTCCAGCACGTAGCAGCCCGCGCCCTTCTCGTCAAAGGAGGCCATGTCCTCGTTCAGGAATTTGAAGCTCACGGTCTGGCTTTCGCCGGGCTCCAGGATCTTCGTCTTTTCGAAGTCCAGCAGGTTGGCGCTGGCCTTTTCGATGCCGCCGTTCACATAGGGCGGGTTGTAGAACACCTGGACCGTGTCCCGGCCGGCGGAGCTTCCGCTGTTGGTGACGGTCACGTCAAAGCTGATCTCGGCTCCGCTGACCTTCAGGTCGCTCATGGTCTGGGTGAAGGTGGTATAGCTCAGGCCGTAGCCGAAGGGATACTGAACTACCTTCTCATAATCGATGATGCCTTCCGCCGCGGCGGTTTCATAGAACTTGTAGCCTACGTAGATGTTCTCGTTATAGTTGATGAAGGAGGGGGAATACTGGGTGGGCACGCCGGCGTTCATGCCGTCCACCGTCAGATCCGCCATGTTGCTGTAATTGGTCTTCTCGGCGTTCAGATAATAGGGCGCCGCATCGATGTCGTAAACGAAGGTGTCGTTGGTGCGGCCGGAGGGATTCACGGTGCCCTTCAGGATCTTGCCCAGGGCGTTGAAGCCCACGTTGCCGGGGCCGGGGGCCCAGACGGCCGCCTTGATCTGGCTGTATTCTTCCACCCAGCCCATCTCCATGGCGTAGGCGGAATTCAGCACCACGATGACCTTGTCGAAGTTTTCGCAGGTCATGGCCACCATCTCCCGCTCCGTCCGGGACAGCTGCAGATAGTGCTCGCCGGGCTGGAAATCGTCATATTCCTTGGAGTTATTGGTATACTGGGCCTTCGTCATATCCTGAGGGATGTCGTTGTGGCCCTCGCCGGCGTACCGGGAGATCACGATGACCGCCACATCAGAGAAGGCCTTCGCATTGCTGATCAGGGAATCAGAATAGTTGGCCACCGGGGGTTCCGGCAGGTCCCACTTCTGGGCCGCCTCGATGTTCATGGCCCCGCGGCTGGCGCAGTAGGCCGTATAGAAATCCAGCAGCTCGCCGTTGACCTCATAGCCCGCGTTCTCCAGCCCCTGACGGAGGGAAACGATGGGAAACAGGTCGTTGATGCCGCCGGAGCCGGTGCCGCCGAAGGCGGGGTTGGAGGCGGCCCAGCCGAAGAGGTTCAGCTTGGTCTGATCCTTCAGGGGCAGGAAGCCGTCCCGGTTCTGCAGCAGCACGAAGCCCTGGGCCGCCACGTCCTCGGCCACTTCCTCCGCCCGGGCGGTTGTGGCTTCCGTCACGGAGCCCTTGCCCATGGCCATGCTGATGATGGCGTACATGGGATTCCAGATGATCCCGTTCACCAGAATGCACAGCGCCAGCAGCAGCGCCATGACGGTTTCGCCGCGGATCAGGCCCCGGAGAGGCTTCTTTACCTTGCGGACGGCGATGATAACGGCCAGGGCCGCCAGGATGGCGATGCCGATGCCGATAAGGTAGGGGGTACAGGTCTGCAGTACGCCCAGGACGTCTGACCAGTCGACTTTAAGCATGGATTTTCCTCCTTCATGTTCAGTGCGTTTCGTGACACACAGATGTGTTTCTTTGCACTGTGTCTGAAAATAATATGCCTAATTCGGCTGTAAAGAACAACGACACTTTCTCAAAAAAGAAAAAGTTCTTGACACATCCGCAAAATTGTATTGGACTTTGTACGTTTTTTGACATATTGTATAGAAGATGGAACGGAGGGACGGTCCTTTTCGTTCCACCTGGAACGGAGGGACGGTCCTTTTCGTTCCAGAATGAAGTGGTAAACTAAAGCTGGACACAGGGGGCGGGAACGGAGGGACGGTCCTTTTCGTTCCATAGGCCGAGGAAGAATCTTAGGAAGAACTATAGAAAGCGCATTCAGAAAGCGTCTTTATTAATCATTAATCTTATGATGTAAAGGAGAGAATGCCTATGCCTGCAAGCCCGCGAAAAACGGACCGGCGGACGCTGTATACCCGCCAGGTGGTCAAGGATTCGTTCCTGGAGCTGATGAAGGATAATCCCTTCCATAAAATTAACGTCTCCATGCTCTGCAAGCAGGCGGAAATCACCCGGGCCACCTTCTATCTGCATTATGCGGATCTGAATGAGGTGCTGGACGAGGTAATCCAGGAGGCCTTGGATATTGCAGAGCGGAACGCGGAGGACAGGGATTACGAAGCGGAACAGGCGATGCTGATGCGAACCCTGAAGAACGGGCCGGAGGCGCTGAAGGGGAAGGAGTATCTGCTTCCGCCCTGCCAGCGGGTGGCGGATGACCCGAAATACCGGCCCCTCTTCCTGGATGATGAGCTTTCCGCCTATATCATCCGGAAGATCTATCTGGCGGAGCGGGGCGTCGGCGTTCCGGGCATCGCGAAGCAGGGCCGCATCTCCGAGAAGGATGCGGACCGGGTGTTCATGCTGATGATCTATGGTCTGTATTTTGTGAACCGGGCCATGAAATGGGAAAAATCCGACGACTGGTACCGGCTGCAGTATATCGTCAACAATCTGCTGGATAAAGGCCTGGACGGCGTCTCGGCCCTCCCGGAGGACTTCCGAACCTGAGCGGAACGGAGCAGTTTATGCACAAAAATGCCCATAGCCGAGGTTCGTCTGCTGCAATTCCCATTGCCAGGAAGGAGAAAATCCTTAAAAGTCAACGGTTTTCGTTTGACATTATGGGGAGGGACGGAACGAAAAGGACCGTCCCTCCGTTCCATTGGGAGGGACTGGAACGAAAAGGACCGTCCCTCCGTTCCACCTTGACCGAATCGGAAAAGATTTTTAAAATAGGAGGCGGAACACAGGACTTGCGGGAGGGAAAGGCATGAGCGCAGCGGAAAACAGACCAAGAGGGGTCGGGCAGAGCCAATACGACCGGATGACCCGGACATCTATCCCGAAGCTGATCGCGCGGCTCAGCGTTCCCACGATCCTGAGCATGCTGGTCACCAATATCTACAACCTGGTGGATACCGCCTTCGTGGGCCGGCTGGGCACCAGCCAGAGCGCCTCCGTGGGCGTCATCTTCGGCTTCATGTCCGTGATTCAGGCCATCGGCTTCATGTACGGCATGGGCTCCGGCAGCATCATGGCCCGGAAGCTGGGGGCCCGGGATCCGGAGGCAGCCTCCAGGACCGCCTCCACCGCGGTGGTCTTCTCGGTGGGCACCGGGCTGCTGCTGGCCCTGATCACCCTGTTTATCAAGGACACTATCGTCCGCTTCCTGGGCAGCACGGACACCATCCTGCCCCACGCCCGCAGCTATCTGGACTGGATCCTGATTGCCGCCCCCTTCATGACCGGCGGCTATACCCTGAACAATCTGCTGCGGTTCCAGGGCAAGGCCTCCCTGGGAATGATCGGCCTCATGTCCGGCGCCATCCTGAACATCGCCCTGGATCCGATCCTGATGTTCGGGCTGAATCTGGGCATCGCCGGAGCGGCCATCGCCACCGCCGCCAGCCAGATTCTCAGTTTCCTCATTCTGCTGAGTATGTTTCTGCGGGGGAAGACGGAGGTGCGCCTGTCCCCCGCCCGGGTGGATCCCCGGCCGTCCATGGTGGGGGACATCATGGCCACGGGCCTTCCCAGCCTGCTGCGCCAGGCCCTGAACAGCGCCGCCACCATCATCCTGAACAGCTCCGCCGCCCCCTTCGGCGACGAGGCCGTGGCGGCCATGAGCATCGTCAGCCGGGTTTCCTTCTTCGTTTTCGCCCTGGCCCTGGGCATCGGGCAGGGCTTCCAGCCCGTGGCGGCCTTCAACTACGGGGCGGAGAAATACGCCCGGCTGCGCAAAGCCTTCTGGGTCACGGTGGCCATGAGCGAGGGCGTGATCCTCGTCGCGGCCTCCCTCTGCTTCCTGCTCTCCGGGAACCTGATTCAGGTCTTCCGGGATGATCCCCGGGTCATTGAGATCGGCACCCGGGCCCTGCGGCTGCAGATGGGCACCATCATCTTCCTGCCCTTCACCATGTGCACCGAGATGCTGTATCAGAGCACCGGCCGGCGCCTGGGGGCCTCCTTCCTGAGCTCCGCCCGGTCCGGCCTGTTCTTTATTCCCGCGCTGCTGATTCTCTCCCGCCTCCGGGGCCTGTCCGGCATCCAGGAGGCCCAGCCCGCAGCCTATCTGCTGTCCGTGCCCCTGTCGGCAGCCTTCGTGATCCTCTTCCTGCGGAGCCTCCCGAAGGAAGACAAATGATGGAACGGAGGTGTGGAACGGAGGGAACGGAGGGACGGTCCTTTTCGTTCCATTTTCGTCTTACTCCGAAGACGTGGAACGGAGGGACGGTCCTTTTCGTTCGCGGAACGGAGGGACGGTCCGAGACCACTGAAAAAGTCCAGGTAACCCATCCACACCAGCGGT
>CAZMFY010000157.1:0-5860 GCA_964565635.1 uncultured Oscillospiraceae bacterium | reverse complement strand
CGAGCTCATTGACGGTGTCTTCTACGATATGTCCGCTCCCTCCCTGCGCCACCAGAAAATTCTGGGCCAGCTGTATCTTCAGTTCCAGGCCTGTGCCGATGCTCACGGGGAGGCATGCGAAGTCTATCTCTCCCCCTGTGATGTGCAGCTGGATTGCGATCAGCGGACGATGGTTCAGCCGGATCTCTTTGTCATCTGCAGGGATTATGACCGCCAGGCCCGGGCGCTCGCCGGGCCTCCCGATCTCGTCGTGGAAATCCTGTCTCCCTCCACCCGCTCGAAGGATATGCTTCTAAAGCTGCAGAAGTATCATGATGCTGGCGTCCGGGAATACTGGATCATTGATCCGGAGAATGAGAAAGTATACGTATACGATTTTTCCCAGGTCGACTTTTACCCGGAAACCTATTCCTTTGACGATCAAATTCCCATTGCGCTCTCCGGCGGCGCCTGCGCCATCGATTTCGCGAAGATTCACCGCAAGCTTGCTCCGCGAAACCCATCCTGAAATCGCGCAAAAATGGGGGCCAGAAGTGATTTCTGTCCCCGCTTTTTGATTTCCTTAAATTCTCCGGTGTCAATCCTTAAATGCTGAATGTCCTGAACTGATTTCCATCCGCTTCCTGCAGATAAGCTGCTTTCCTATTCGAACAGGGCCCGGATATCCTGGACCGACAGGCCTTCCAGCCCGCTCTCCCCGGGGGTGATCAGCCGGTCGAAGAGGGCTTTCTTGCGCTCTCCCAGCTCCACCACCTTCTCCTCGATGCTGTCCCCCATCACCAGCCGGATCACGTCCACCTTCTTCTGCTGGCCGATGCGGTGAGCCCGGTCCGTGGCCTGGTCCTCCGCCGCCGGATTCCACCAGGGATCGTAGTGAATCACCACGTCTGCCCCGGTCAGATTCAGCCCGGAGCCTCCGGCCCGCAGGCTGATCAGGAAGATCTGCCCTTCCCCGCCGTTGAACCGCTCCGTCAGCCCCAGCCTCTCCCCGGCGGGGGTTTCCCCGTCCAGATACAGGATCTCGAAGCCCTCCCGGATCATCCGGGCCCGCAGCAGCTTCAGCATGGAGGTAAACTGGCTGAAGATCAAAATCCGCCGCCCGGCGCCGATCAGCTTCGGCAGCAGCTCCATCAGCATTTCTTCCTTGCCGCTGCCGCCCTCGTAGCCCTCCAGCAGCAGCGAGGGATGGCAGCAGATCTCCCGCAGCTCCGTAATCGCGGACAGCACCTCCATCCGCCCCCGGCCGCCCTGGCCCTCCGTCATGGCCCGCTGAACCCTGGGCCGCAGCCGTTCCATGGCGGCCTGATAGACCGCCCGCTGCCCCGAGGTCATGCTGGCCGTAAGCCGGGTTTCCAGCTTGTCGGGCAGCTCGCTGAGCACGTCCTGCTTCAGCCGCCGGGTCAGGAAGGGGCGGATCCGGGCCTTCAGCTGCTCGCTGTTCATCCCGTCCTGATACCGCCGCAGGAAGGCATGATAGCCCGGCAGGTATCCGGGCAGCACGAAGTCAAAGATGCTCCAGAGCTCTCCGATGCCGTTTTCCAGCGGGGTGCCGGTCATGGCCAGCCTGGTATCCGCCTGAATGCGCCGGGCCGCCTGGGCCACCAGGCTTCCGGCGTTCTTGATGTTCTGCGCTTCGTCCAGCACGGCGAAGCGGAAGGGAATCTCTTCCATCCATTCCATGTCCCGCCGCAGCAGCGGATAGCTGGTGATAGCCACGTCCACGTCTCCGTGTTCCCTCAGGTGATTCCACATCCGCTCCCGCTGGGCCGCCGTTCCGGCCACCACCGCGGCGCTCATCTCAGGGGCAAAGCGGCCGATCTCGCTCAGCCAGTTATAGGTCAGGCTGGTGGGCGCCACAATCAGGCTGGTGCGGTTCTTTTCCCGGGTGGCCTTCAGCAGGGCGATGATCTGCACCGTCTTGCCCAGGCCCATATCGTCCGCCAGCACGCCGCCCATCTTCAGCCGGTCCAGCATATACATCCATTCATAGCCCCGCCGCTGATATTCCCGCAGCGGGATTCCCGTTTCCGGAGCCGGCGGCGGCGGCGTTCTGCCGCTGATTTCGTCGGAAACCGAGCGGACGCTTTCGTCCGCTTCCACAGGCAGTCCCAGCCCCTCCAGCATCTGAAGCAGGTATCCGGTCCGGTAACCCCGCAGCTCCAGCCCCTCCGGGCTTGTCCGGTCCCCGTCCCGCTCCGCGGCCTCCCGCAGGGCTTCCGCGCCTTCCTGCCATTCCGTCAGGTTTTCCAGATTCAGGAAGGTGCCGTCCTTCATCCGGTAATAATTCCGCTTTCTGCTCAGAGCATCCAGGATTCCCAGAGTCTCCTCCGTGGGTTCCCCGTCCACCTCCAGGTGCATCATCAGGCTGCCCCGGTCCATCTTCAGTCCGCCCCGGAGCGCCGGACGCCGGACGATCATCTTCCGGAAATCCCTGCTGAGATAAACCTCGCAGCGCTCTCCCAGCTTTTTGACGCCCTCGCTCAGGAACCGATACAGCGCTTCCTCCTGGCTCAGCCGGATATGCTCCTTCCGAACCCGGAAGCCGGCGGCGGAAAGCAGCTCCAGGATGGCGTATTCCCCCGCTCCGTCCCGCAGCAGCAGCTTCTCCCCCTTGGCCAGGGTCCGCTTCGTTTCCTCATGGGCAAAGGGATTCAGCTCCCGTTCCCCGTAGCGGAAAACCACGTTCGCCACCACGCTCTTCCCGTCCCGGTCCAGATATACCCGGGCCTGCAGGGGCTTCTGCTCCAGCATGGCCCGCAGCTCCGCGCTCATGTCCACCGCGCAGCGGCTCTTCAGCCAGGGCAGCACCGTGCCCACCGCCTGGGGGATTTCCGGCAGGGGATAGTCCATCCGCACCCGGCCCTCCGTCTGCTTCTCCAGCAGGAAGCGGGGCAGGTCCCTCCGCTCCGGCGGAAGCCAGGCCACCCCCTCCTCCGTCAGCACGTAGGCGGCGTTCTCCGTCATTTTCCGAAGGCCCGCGGGCAGCATGCAGGTAATCTGCAGCCCCCGGGGGGTCATCCGGCATTCCGCCTGGATGGGCAGCTTTGCCTCCGGAATCCCTTCGCACCGGAGGATCTCCCCGTCCTCGAGCATCACCCGGAAGGGCTGCTTTTTCAGCGTCTCCAGCAGGTTTTCCGCCGTCCGGTCCGGCAGCCGCAGCATCCGGCCTTCCGTCTGGGCCGGGGCCCGGCCCTCCGTCCGGCGGAAGGAGGTCATCCGGTCCAGCAGATCCAGCACCGCCTCATGCTCCTCGGAAAAGTGCATGGAGGCGGGATCGTAGGTAAACCGGCTCTGAAAGGGCAGCGGCGTCTTTTCCCGCCAGGCCTGCAGGAAGGCGGGCAGGTCCTTGACCACATACCACTTGCTTTCCCCCACCCGGAGGCCGGCCCGCATCGGGTCCTCCCCCGTCCGGGGCAGCACCAGGGTCACCTCCAGCCGCAGATTGGCCTCCGCGGGCATGGAGCCGTCGATCAGCTGCCACAGCTCCTCCGCCCGCCTGGGGGCCTCCCGCTGCAGCGCCAGCTCCTTCTCCGGATCCCCGGTCCTGATTTCCGCCGGATAGTCTCCAGGCGCCGACGAGGCCCTTTTCTTCCGACCCTCCGCCCGGTCTTCCGCCGAAAGCTCCCCGGAATTCACATCCGGCTTATCTGCCCGGAGTTCCGCCCGATGTTCCGTCCGGCTCTCGATCCCGGCTTCCTTCTGCGCTTCCGTCCGGATCCCTGTCTGATTCTCCCCCATGCCGCTCCCCCAATGTCCGTTTCATCGTGGAATGCCATCCGGTTATTTTACCATGGAAACCTTTCTCTTTTCAACCGTTATTCTGAGGTTTGATCCCCGAGGCTTCTGAGGTTTGATCCCCGAGGCTGAAACATAATCCCCGAAGCCGCAGTTTAACCGTCACGCCCGCCCGATCCCCTCTTCCCGCTCCCGGAACCCCGTGGATCATGGCGTTTTTTATGTCTTTTTGGCGGTTGACAGGAACCTTAAAAGTGATATAATTTCCCTGTTCCGGATGAAGAAGGACATGCCGCGCCGCGCTTAGCGCCCAGAGAGCAGGGGTCCCGGGCTGAAAGCCCCTGCCGTAAAGCCGATGAGGGTACCACCTTCCGACGGAATCGCTCCATGCCCGTGAACGCATGAAAAAGAGGTTATGCAGATAACAAGCAGGGTGGAACCGCGGATGCGCGAAAAGCATTCGTCCCGGCATTCTCGGGGCGGATTTTTTTATTCCTCCCCTGTCCCGGAAACTGAAAAACAGGAAAAGAGAGGAGCGCACGGATCATGAAAATTCTTTACAACGACGGCCATACCGCGGACTGCCCGGAGGAGATGGAGCTGGAAGTGCTGCGTCACTCCGCGGCCCATATCATGGCCCAGGCGGTGAAGCGCCTGTACCCGGATGCCCATTTCGCCTACGGCCCCGCCACGGAGAAGGGCTTCCACTATGACATCGATCTGGGAGACGTGAAGCTGACGGACGAGGATCTGCCCGCCATCGAAAAGGAAATGCAGAAGATCGTGAAGGAGAACCTGCCCTTCAAGGTCTATCCCCTGCCCCGGGAGGAAGCGGTGAAGCTGATGCAGGACCGGGGAGAGATCTACAAGGTGGAGCATATCTCCGATCTGCCGGAGGACGCGGTGATCACCTTCTATCAGCAGGGGGATTATATCGACATGTGCGTAGGTCCCCACCTGACCTATACCAAGGCGCTGAAGGCCTTCAAGCTGACGGCCCTGTCCGGCGCCTACTGGAAGAACGACCAGAAGAACAAGATGCTGACCCGGCTCAACGGCGTGGCCTTCCGCAACGCGGAGGAGCTGGCCGCCTATGAAAAAGAGGTGGAGGAGGCCAAGGCCCGGGATCACCGCCGTATCGGCAAGGATATGTCCCTCTTCATGCAGGACGACCTGGTAGGCAAGGGCCTGCCCATGTTCCTGCCCAAGGGCTACACCCTCTGGCAGGAGCTGGAGAACTATATCCGGGAAAAGGAGCGGGATCTGGGCTATCAGCACGTGCTGACCCCCTGCGTGGGCACGGTGGATCTGTACAAAACCTCCGGCCACTGGGATCATTATAAGGACAACATGTTCCCCGCCATGGAGGTGGAGGGTGAGTCCTTCGTGCTCCGGCCCATGAACTGCCCCCACCACATGCGGATCTATGCCAATTCCCTGCACTCCTACCGGGATCTGCCCATCCGCATCGGCGAAATCGCCCATGACTTCCGGTTCGAGGCCAGCGGCACCCTGAAGGGCATCGAGCGGGGCCGGCATTTCTGCCAGAACGACGCCCACCTGTTCGTGACCCCGGAGCAGATCAAGGATGAGGTGGCCAGCGTCTGCGATCTGATCTTTGATACCTATAAGGATTTCCACATCACGGATTACCGCTGCGTGCTGAGCCTGCGGGATCCGGCGGACACGGTGAAATATCATCCGGACGACGCCATGTGGGAGACGGCGGAAAACGCCCTGCGGGAGGTGCTGAAGGAGCTGGGCATCCAGTTTACGGAGGAGATCGGCGAGGCCGCGTTCTACGGCCCGAAGCTGGACGTAAACGTGAAGCCCGCCGTGGGCGCGGAGTATACCCTGAGCACCTGCCAGCTGGACTTCTGCCTGCCGGCGAAGTTCAATCTGAAGTATATCGACCGGGACGGCACGGAGAAGACCCCCGTGGTGCTGCATCGGGCTATCCTGGGCTCCATCGACCGGTTCATGGCGTACCTGATCGAGGAAACCAAGGGCATCTTCCCCACCTGGCTGGCGCCGGTGCAGGTCAAGATCCTGCCGGTTTCCGTCAAGAGCATGGCATACGAGTAGTACGAGTACCGCTTCCAGAATAGCCACCGTAACTGCTCTG
>CAZMFY010000156.1:0-5873 GCA_964565635.1 uncultured Oscillospiraceae bacterium | reverse complement strand
TTCTCCAATGCCTATATCTGCTATCCGACTGTCAGCCTGCGAACTGTGACGGATGGCATCTGGACCGGTTATATGATGACGCAGTTTCTTACTACGGAAACACCCGTGACCCTGGAACCGCATGAAAAGCTTACACTGGAAGAGAGAGTCTACCGGCTGGAACAGCGCGTTGCTGCGCTGGAAGGCGTAGGAGTTGGCTTATCGTCAAGATCTGTGGAGCAATCCGTAGGTCTTGACAGTTACCATTGACAAACAGCCCCTTAAAAGATATAATTTAAGCTAGAAGCAGCCGTTTCGCTGCAAAATAAAATATGGAGGGAAAAACATGAAAAAGATCTCTGCATTGCTGCTCGCTTTGATCATGGCACTGTCTTGTGTCGCGATTGCGTCCGCTGATGACCCAATCGAGCTGGACGTCATCATCTGCGAATACGGCAACAACACCCGCGAATGGTTCCTCGGTTCCGGCATGGATGGTACAAACTTCGTCGCGAAGTTTGAGGAAGCCAATCCCGATGTCAAGCTGAACCTTCAGGTCATCAGCTGGAGCGATGTACACAAGGAAGTGTCCACACGCATCTCCAACGGCAACGCTCCCGACATCCTGAATATTGATACCTTCTCCGAGTTCCAGGCAGACGGGCTGCTCCTTCCGGTCACAGACTATTGTCCGGAAGATCTGTATCAGGACTTCTTCCCTGCCTTCATGGCTGAATCCGAGATCGACGGCACCGTTTGGGCCGTGCCGGACCTGGCTTCCGCCCGTGCACTGTACTACAACAAGAAGATCTTTGATGAAGTAGGCATTGAAGTTCCCACCACCTGGGCGGAGCTGAAGGACGCTTGCCAGGCCATCAAGGATTTCTATAATGGTGAGGTCTATGGCATCGGCCTCGACCTGACAGAAGATGAAGGCCAGGTCACCTTTGCTTATTTTGCCTGGGGTAACAACGGCGGTTTCGTGGATGCGGACGGAAACTGGGCGCTGAACAGTGATGCCAATGTCGAAGCCGTGCAGTGCATCATGGACCTGATCAATGCCGGCTATGCAAACCCAAGCCCCGCTACACAGACCCGCTACGAGTTGCAGGATCTGTTCGGATCCGGCAAACTGGCCATGGTCTTCGCGCCGAACCAGCTTCCGCAGTATCTGGCTGAAAAGGGCTTTGAGGTCGAATATGTGACCGCTGACATCCCGCACAACGAAGGGGCTACGGGTTCCTCTGTTGGCGTTATGGACCGTGTCATGGCCTTCAAGGATGATTCTGCTCCCGATCAGGCCAAGCGTAACGAAGCCATCGGTAAGTTCCTCAAGTTCTTCTATGATCCCGCTAACTATGTCGGCTGGGTTTCCATGGAAACCTTCCTGCCCGCGGTCAACTCTGCGGTTGGTGCCCTTGTCGAAGCCGATCCCACCTTTGAAGCGTGGCTGGGCGTTCTGGGCAATGCCCGGTTCTATCCGGCTTCCAAAGCCGAGTGGGCAGATGTCCGCAACGGCGTCGTGGTCGATGTGGAACAGCGTGCTCTGACCGGTGAAGAAGTCAGGCCGCTGCTCGATGCACTGCAGACCAAGATTGCCGGCAAATAATCCCGTATGAAAGGGACCCGGTGTTTATACCGGGCCCCTGCTTTTCGGCCGCACGTACCGAAAACTTCTCGTGCGGCTTTCTTTCGTTCGAAGGAGGTCTGTTATTGAACCAGATTCCTCTCCGTCATAAATGGGAGCCCTATCTGTGGCTCCTTCCCAGTCTGATCCTGATGGGCATCTTTGTCGTCTATCCCATCGGCATTGTGTTCAAGCTGTCCTTCAGCGAGATTTCTCGTTCCGGCATTGTCGGTGATTTCAATGGCATTCAGAATTATGTTACCGCCGTCACTGCCCCGGAATTCGGCAATGTCCTTGTCAATACGCTCATCTGGGTTGTCGCCGTGGTCGGCGTCTCAACGCTCCTTGGTTTTATCGTCGCTATGGTTCTGAACGCTGATTTCTGCGGTCGTAAGATCGCCCGCTCCATTGTGGTCTTCCCCTGGGCAGCCACTCTGGTCATCCAGGCCTTTGCCTGGAAATATATTATCAACATCGATTATGGCGCACTGAACAATACCCTGCTCAATACAGGTATTATCAGCCAGGCCATCAACTGGCGACCGAATTACTCTGTTGATTTCTTCTGGGAATGCGTCATCGGCATTTTTGTCACCGTACCTTTTGTCACGTTCTGTGTACTGGCCGGTTTACAGTCCATAGATCTCAGTTATTATGAGGCGGCCACCGTAGACGGCGCGGGGTTCTGGAAAAAACTCCGTCACCTTACCCTGCCGCTGGTCCGCCCATCCCTCACTGTCTCCACAGTCCTGAATATCATCTATGTCTTCAATTCATTTCCCATCGTCTATACGATCACCCGCGGTGCTCCGGCCCATAAAACGGACACGCTGGTGACTTACCTTTATATGCTGGCCTTCTCCGAGCAGCGCAAAGGCCCTGCCACAGCGCTGTCCGTTATCGGTTTCGTCATCCTTTGCCTCTGTGCCGGCGCTTATATGATGATCACCATGAGGAAGGAGGATGAGGAATGACCTTCCACAAAAGCAACGCGATATGCCTGGCCGCGGTCATTCTGCTCGCACTGCTCTCTGTCCTCCTCCTCTCCCTGCCCGTATACCGTTTTGACGCGAACGTTTACACCAAGCGAAGCGGCAACACCTTTGTCGGGGACGAGCGTTATCTGGCTGCCCGCCAGGAAGTTGACGCCCAGATGGCTGACTATGCCGCCCGCGGCATCCATACCAGCTGCACGGAAGAAATCATCGAACGCGTCAATTCAAAAGGCGAAACCACGTCTCTCATCGTCTTCCGCGTCAACCGGGAGACGGATTGCACCGGCTGGGACTTCATCCGTTCCGGCTTTCCCTCCGGAAAGCTTCTTGTCTTTATCCTCTGTGCGGAAGCGCTTGCGTTGCTCATGGCTTGCTCCGCCGGCTTGGCAGATTCCGGTCGGAAGAGCATGAACCTTTCACGCCGGCGGCTCCGTCATGCCTCGGCGTGGCTTACGCTTCTTTCCGCTGTGCTTGTTGTGCTCTTTGTTCTCTCAACAAATATCATTATTTACCGGCGCATCGGCCTCTTTGCTTCCGGTGTGGCAGAAAGTCCCGGAGAGGCTGTGCTTTCTTCTGCGGATACACTGATTTATCAAGGCGCCGGCAGCCAGGATACCGCTGCTCTCCTGAAAGATACCGCTTCCCGCTGTGTGTTCACCTGGTGGCTCCAGATCCCTGTATTGCTTGCCATGTCCCTGCTGCTGGTCAGGCTGTCCGGCAGTGACGTCCGCCGGGTCTTCGGACGCGGCTGTCTCTATTTCTTTGTCATCGCCAGGTGCGCGATCATCCTTTACCCTTTCGTCATCATGGCCACCTGCGCCTTCCGAACGGATGCGGAAGCAAATGATATCTATTTTCTCAACCTCTTTCCCGTTCACTGGCGGTGGGAAAACTTCTCTCATATCCTGGGGCGCGGAGTTGTACGTTATCTCCTGAACTCCCTCCTTCTCTCTGTCGGATCCACATGCTTGGCCCTCCTCTGCGGCATTCCGGCCGCATACGCACTGGCGCGCATGCGTTTCCGCGGACGTAAGGCTTTCCTCGGTTTCGTGATCATGAGCCAGATGTTCTCCCCGGTTGTTCTCCTGGTCGGCATTTCCCGGCTGCTGATTGATCTGAAACTCAATGATACGCTCCCCGGCCTGGTCTTCATTAATGCCGCGTTCAACCAGGCTTTCGCAGTCTGGCTTCTCCGGGGTACTTTTGTTTCCATCTCTCCTGAGATGGAGCAGGCTGCCTGCATTGACGGCTGCAATTCTGTCTCCGCTCTTATCCGGGTACTCCTTCCCATGGCTGCTCCCGGCATCGTCACGACACTGATCTTCGTTTTCATCAACTCCTGGAATGAATACACCATTTCCACCGTCATCATCCACAGCGATGTCAACTTTCCCATCACGGTTGGCCTGACTCAGTTTGCGGCTTTCTCTATGATCCAGTGGAATTACCTTTTTGCCGCGTCCCTCCTGGCGACTATTCCTGTGGTTATCCTCTTCATGCTCATCGAAAAACATCTTACTGCTGGTCTCACCGCGGGTGGAGTCAAAGGATAAATCCCATAATACGCATAAACGAGGCTCATCATATGAGTCTCGTTCGGATCATCGACAAACCTCTGGAAACAGGGGTTTTGTTTTTATTTACCAAAAAAACATTGTCGTTTTCAGCTTCTGCCCTGGTGTTTAAACCCTGACTAAACGAATGCCGCCGCCAAGGCGATGGAGGAATCCAAAGCCCGGCTGGATGCGGAAAAGAACCAGAAGCGCTCCAACGAGATTCAGGTTGATGAGATCCTGACCTGGGCCAGCCGCTTTGAGGATGCCAGCTACGAGGCGAAGCACATAGTGATCGCGGAGCTGGTTGACCGGATCGAGGTGAAGAAAGACTACGAGATCACCATCTACTGGCGCATGACAGCAGATCAGTTCCTTGGGAAGAAAACGGAAGCTAGTGCCTGACGGCAGAATCGTGCCCCGCAGAGCTTGAAATATTTAAGTTCTGCGGGGATTTTTTTGCTTTTGGGGGAATTGTAACAGTTCTCTAAATGGCAGGATTTTCCCGAAGAGCGAAAGAAATAACTAGCTTGTATCGTCTACTATATCGGAACGCCAGATGATGCAAAACAGTTTACGGGAACCGAAGGTTAATATTTGCAGGAGGCCCTGTCATGAATCGACATACGTTTTCCCTTATGCTTTTGCTTTCTTCCTTTCTGATGCTTCCCATGCTCAGCTTCGAGGCGCAGGCGGAAATCGAACCAGTAGAAAGCTTACTCTCCGCTGTTATTCAGGAAAGCTACCCGGATTGTCAGCTGTTTGATTATGCACCGATTGGACAAGAAAAAACAGAGTATATCGTCCTCGCGCTGGATTCTGAAGAAAAGCCCGCTGTGATGATCGTCAATACTGAACAGCCTGCAGCTGGTGTGGAGTTCCACAATGAGAAGATACTGAAAGAAATCCCGCTTGACAAAGGCACAGTTCAGGTCATGGATCACATGCTGAATGGATACCCGTATATCGAGTACAGGGCTGCTGATGGTCCGGAATATCTATATGTGGTTTTCCAGAAGGACGAGGGCAGCAGGTGGAAAGTCAATGAAGTGCAATTTGGAGACGAATGGCGGGATTTATACTGGTTCCGGCATGAAGACAGAGATCAGAAACTCCATATCTATCTTACAGGAAATGAATTAATAGCTGTATTCGGCGATGCTGTCAGCCTCATGGCGGAGGACTTTGATCCCGCAGAGGCGCGAGCTTTCCTGCGCGCTGAACTTGCTCCTTTTTTGCTGAACCAAAGATCAACGGAATATGATAAAACAGAAGAAGACTGCTACAATGCCGCCTGGCTCATGAACGGTACAGCTTATGATGATTTGCTTGAGAATATGACCGATAGAATCTCTTCAAGGCAAATATATGCAGTCACGGGAACAGTAAGGTATGTCATTCCAGGGACAGTTCAGCGAGCGGTTTTCGACATAAACGATGATTGGGCGCCCTTTTCGCTGCTAATCAGTAATCTGTCTGATACAGAATGGACTGAGGGGGGTACTTATATGCTTTATGCGGAAGCCTACGCATATTCTGAAACCGAGAGACTGCCATGGCTATTAGCCGGATATACGCATTTAAAATAGTCATTCCACCAACAAAGCCAACCCGACGATTCCGGCAACTGAGCCAGCCCGATAATGTGGACAGCTCGTGTTCTCCGAGCTGTTCATACCGACGAAGAACACCCCGGGGAAGTACACCCCCCGGGTGAAA
>CAZMFY010000155.1:0-5875 GCA_964565635.1 uncultured Oscillospiraceae bacterium | reverse complement strand
GCTTTTCTTCCGTTCGCAGAATTCTACCATCCCCTCCGGGGGTTTGCAACCGTCTTTCAGCCGCCTCCCGCCGCTTCCGCGTCAGTCGGTTTCCTCCGTTTCGGTGAGTCCGAGTCTGGCGTTAAAAACCAGCGCAAAGCCCGCGGAGCAGGTCAGGAAGATCAGAATGGCCAGGGACAGGATGAAAAAGCCTAGCGGGTTGAGCCGGATCCGCAGCAGCTGCTGCAGACAGAGTACGCACAGCAGGTTTGCCGACAGCGTATCGAAATAGTTCAGCCCGGCGCACCGCCGATATCGAAAGAAAGTAAAAATATTGCTGACCAGAATCATCAGGCCGTTCAGCCCCAGTCCCAGGGCCACCCAGCCGATGGACGCCGTTTCATTCGTCAGCCACAGCAGCCCCGCCAGATCCGTCAGAATCCCCACGGCATGGGAATAGAGGAAGGAGAGCCTGTTGCTGGAGGCATAGGTGCTGCCCGCCGCGTTAAAGAGAACCCGAAGCCCCTGGCTGAGGCAGTAGAGCAGCAGAATCATCCGCCGGTCGGCAATCCCCAGCATGACGATAAAGGGGATCAGCAGCAAGGTCCGGATCAGATTGCAGAAGATCAGGATGGTCTGCTGCACCGGTCTGGTCTCTTCCCTTTCCAGCCCCCGGTTCACCGCCGCCATCTCCCGGATCCGCAGGTTCAGCGCATCACTGACCCGTTCCGTTTCCTCCCGGGGATCCGCTTCCGGATCCCAGCTCACCGTTTCCCCGAGGCGGATCTGATGATGCTGCTCATCGATATAGCATGGCACAAACCGCAGGACCTTCCCGGTCTTCCTGTAGTACAGCCGGCCTAGCATGGCAAAGCCGGAAAAGAAGGGGGTCACGGAGGTCAGGGAATACTCCGGGTATCCGGTTTCCGGAAAGATCAGCAGATTTTCTCCCGCCTCCAGCGCCTCCATGCTCTGCCGCATGGTGGAGATCAGTCGGGAGGGCTGTTCCCGGTTGACCGGAATCACCCCAAACCGGGTCAGAACCCGCACCGCCAGCCCGGCCACCTTGTCGCTGATCCGGCCGACCTGAGGCTCCGTCAGAAAGGGGAGCAGCTTCTTCAATCCCGACCGCAGGCCGACAGCGGCGGACTCCCGGGTCATCAGTTCTTCGTTCATCCAGATTCTGGAAACCACGGGCATGGATAAAACGAAGCTGACCGGGCCGAAGATATTATAATGATTCGCGATAAAAACCACCGGTTCATCGCTGTCCCGCAGCGTCCGGGGAAGCGTGACCCTGCAGTGAAAATAGGGGTACAGAAGCCGGTATACCCAGCGCATGCCCCGGGTTTCAAACCCCCGCCGCTTTTTGTATCGGATCTTCTGCAGCGGCTCCCGTTCCCGCCTTTCCCCTTCGTCGGAGGGTGCTTTTCGCCTGTCTATCGCCACCGCTTCACTCCTCCGTTACTTCCAGCGTACGGAAATCCACATATCCCGTCGTCAGAAAGCTTTCCGGCAGCGAAGGCGCCGGGGTCGCCTTGTGCCTGGGATATCCGTTATAATACAGCTTTTCCCAGACCCTTTCCTTTCCCTCCTCGTCCTCGATGGGATACGGCCGGAAATCTCCGCCCTGATGCATCTTGTAGGGAATGGCCTGCATTTCCCGGGGCGTCATGGTGCCGTCCGGCTGAATGTCGTAGGAGATCTGCACCACCACCGTATCGTCATCCTTGGGCTTGGCGTTGGCTCCAAAGGTAAAATTGCTCAGGCTGTAGAAGATCACCTTTCCCTTGTACCAGCGAATCATCTCACAGGTATGGGAGCCGTGTCCGTAAACCATGTCAAAGCCCGCGTCGATGAGCTTCCTCCCATAGGACTGGTTTCCGTCCAGGGTGTAATAGGTTTCCCGGCCCCAGTGGGCGGAAGCCACCACAAAGGTGCACCCCTCCGCCCGCAGCTTTTCCATCCCGGCCACATACCTTTTCAGCTTCTGCTCTCCCATGGGATAGGTGTAGCCCACAAAGCCCACCTTCACGCCCTTGACGGTCACGCTGTATGTCACCTCGTCATAAAACGCCCCGATGCCCAGATTCTGCAGGCTCTCCGCCGTATCCTTCTGGCCTCGGCTGCCGAAATCCTTGGCGTGGTTATTGGCCAGGTTGCACACGTCCACGTTTCCCAGCTGAAAGACTTCCGCAAACTCCGGCGGCGCGATCAGGGCCATCAGCTTCTTGTTTGTCCGTTTGTAGTTGGTAAGGTTTCCCTCGCAGTTGGCCACCGTCAGATCGTCCTTTGCGAACAGATCCGCCGCAAGGCTGAAGGGATAATCCATGCCCGCTTCCCGGATTCGGGCCGTGTATCCGTTTTTATAGCCCTGATGCTGCACCTGCTCCCCCACCGTACAGTCCCCGATCAGGGAGAAGGTAAAAATCTTTTCCGGATCCTCCGCCGCCGCTTCTCCCAGCCCTGACGGCACCGGAAGGAGCGCTGACAGGATCATCAGCAGGCCCGTCAGGATCCGCAGTGTTCTCTTTCCCACCGTTTATTCCCCCGCGTATATGATATCCTCCCGCAGACGGTACAGCGTGGCGCCGCGCTTCTTATGGCAGAAGGTGGAAGCCCACCACTCCACGCTTTTGACTGCGTCGTACTGAACCAGTCCGTACCGAATGCCGTTCTTCTTTCCGCCCCGCATGTTGCTGTCCAGCCAGTGGATCTCATCCGTCTCCGGATCATAGCGCATCATGATGGCGCTGTGGGCGCCCACGCCGTATTCATAATCCGCGGACATCTGGAAAAAGTCTCCCCGCTGGGCCTGCCGCATAAAATCCATGGCCAGGGCCATGTTTTCTTCCTTCGACAGCGCCGGATCATAGATGAACTGGGCCCCTACCTCGAAAGGGTTTCCCTTTTCCGCGGGCACGTCCTCCCAGAGAAACCCGTAGGCATAGGGCTTGCATTTCTTTGCGGGCAGATTGTTGGGAATCACCAGCTTCGTATCCGGATACTCCGCCATGCGGAAATCGTCCCGGTTCTGCCGGAAGAGGTAAACCGTGAAATTCTTGCATACATAAATATCCGAAGCGTAATGCGCCCGCTTTCGTTTGCCGTCCGCATCGGTATACAGCTTTTCCCCCAGTTCGATGATCCGGTTGATCAGATCCTCCCGGGCCGTCACCCCCGCGGGGGCTTCCTCCCGGGTCCCCGCTTCCCCGGGGATCTCCTGATCGTCCTCGTCCAGAATAACTTCCTCCAGCGCCTCATCCTCCGCCGGCGCCGCTTCTTCCGCGCTGATTCCCCCTCCGAGGAGCAGCAGGATGGCGCACAGCAGTGCAGCCAGTCTTCTCCGCTTCAAGGATACGCATCTCCTTCCAAACGGTTTTCTTTTCCTTCTTCGGGCCTGAGCCCCCGGCCCGGGATCCTTCTCTCCCCGCGGAAGCGGGGAAGCGGTCCGGTTTCCGTCTTCCCGTGAACGCAAAAGCCTTACGCGCCCCAGAAGGCCGTCATGGCCCGGATCAGATAGTCCAGATCCCGGGTTCCCGCCGTCTCGCAGCAGGAATGCATGGCCAGCTGCGCCAGCCCGATATCCACCGTATTCATGGAAACATGGCTGTTGCTGATGTTCCCCAGGGTGGATCCCCCCTGCATGTCCGAGCGGTTCGAAAAATGCTGAACCGGCACGCCCGCCTTCTCGCAGACCAGGGTAAACAGGGCGTCGGATACGGCATCCGTGGTATACTTCTGGTTCGCGTTATGCTTGATCACAATTCCCCGGTTCATATACACCCGGTTCTGGGCATCAAACTTTTCCGGATGATTCGGATGCACCGCGTGGGCATTATCGGCGGACACCATGAACCCGTCCGCCATGGCGGCCCGGATCTCCCCGTCGGAAGCCCCCAGCGCGAAGCCAAGCCGGGTCAGCGTATCATACAGGAAGGTGGAATTGGCTCCCTGCTTGGACAGCGAGCCCACCTCCTCGTTATCGAACACGGCGCAGACGCAGATGGCGTCCCGGGCTTCCGCCGCCGCCAGCGCGGTCGCGCAGCCCCAGGCGCATTCCAGATCATCGATCCGCCCGCAGGAAAAAAACGCGTCCTCCGCGCCCCAGACGCTGGCGGGCTGCCGGCTGTAGAGGAACAGATCATGCGCCAGCACCTGTTCCGGCTCCGTTCCGGCCGCGTGGGCCAGTTCGGTCATCAGCTGTCCCCCGGCCCCTCCCTCGCCGTACAGGGGCAGCAGATCCACCTGGGGGTTCCAGGCGTATCCCTCGTTCACCTGCCGGTTAAAATGAATGGGCATGTTGGGAATCAGCACCGCGTCCCGGTCCAGGTTCACCAGCCGGGCAGCGATCCCCGTTCCCTGGCGGATCACCAGCCGGCCCGCCACGGACAGCGGCCGGTCCAGCCATGTGGACAGAATCATCCCGCCGTATTTTTCCACATTCAGCCGCACGTACGCGTCCCCCACGGTCTCCTCAAAGCGGGGCTTCAGCTTGAAGGTTGGCGAATCGCTGTGGGCCGCGCCGATCCGAAAGGGGGCAAACCCCGTCCGGGGAACGGACATGGCGATGAGCGCGGAATCATTGCGGGTCACAAGGTATTTTCCGCCTGCGTCCGCCATCCAGGGGTCCTTTTCCCGCCATTCCCTGAATCCGTGCTTCAGCAGCTCCGTCTTCAGATTGGCAATGGCGTGAAAAGCCGTGGGGGATTGTTCCGCGAAGTTTAAAAACGATTCCAGATGATCCATCCTTTTCTTCCGCCTTTCCCGTCTCCGTCCTGCTTATCCAAGCACCTGCCGGGCGATTTCCGCGCTCTGCTTCGCGTCCCGCGCGTAGTAATCGGCCCCGATTTCCCGCGCGTATTCCGGCGTCAGCACCGCGCCGCCTACCATAATCCTGCATCGGGCTCCGGCTTTTTTCAGAGCCTCGATGGTCTTCTTCATGCTGGGCAGCGTGGTGGTCATCAGCGCGGAAAGCCCCACCAGCGGAATGTCTTCCGCCAGCACGGCTTCCACAATCCGCTCCGGCGGCACGTCCCGCCCCAGATCCCGGACCGTATATCCGTAGTTTTCCAGGACCGCCTTCACGATATTCTTCCCGATGTCGTGAATGTCCCCCTGGACCGTAGCCACCAGAATCTTTCCCCGGGAGAGCCCCGTCTCCGACCGCCGGGCAAGCCGTTCCTTCAGCACCTCGAATCCGGCGCCGGCCGCCTGCGCCGACCGCAGCAGCTGGGGCAGAAAGATCTCATGCCGCTCGTAGGCCTCCCCCACCCGGTTCAGGGCGGGAATCATCTGCTGCTGAATGATCTCCATCTCCGTGAAGCCGGCCAGCGCTTCTTCCGTCAGCTTCACAACCTCGGCGCTCTGCCCCCGCAGAACCGCCTCCGCCAGCGTCCCCGCCGCGCCGTCCCCCTTCGGGGTCCGGGCCTTCGGGAGGCTCTGCTCCTGAGCCGTCTCCGGAATCTCCTCGCAGAGCCGGATATACCCTTCAGCCCCTTCATCCAGCCCGTTGAGCACCTTATAGGCGGCCAGGGTCTTCCGCACCGCGGGCCGGCAGGGATTGACGATCGGGCAGTCCAGTCCGGCCATCAGCGCCTGGGTCAGGAAGCTGACGGTGATATTCTCCCGTTCCGGCAGACCGAAAGAAATGTTGCTGACCCCTAAAATCGTATGCACGCCCAGCCGTTTCACGGCCATCAGCGCCTTGAGGGTTTCCCTGGCCTGCTCCGGCTGCGCCGAAACCGTCAGGGTCAGGCAGTCGATATAGATGTCGTGTCTGGCAATCCCTGCCCCTTCGGCCGCTTCGATGATCCGCTGGGCAATCGCCACCCGGCCCTGCCAGCTGTCCGGAATCCCCTGCTCGTCCAGGCAGAGTCCCACCACCGCCGCGCCG
>CAZMFY010000154.1:0-5904 GCA_964565635.1 uncultured Oscillospiraceae bacterium | reverse complement strand
GCGACCCAATGGTGAATGAGTACCACATCGCCGCCATGGGCTGGGCGGATGATGAAACCATGGAAAAGATCGCCTATTACGCCCTGCGGATCAACGACCTGCTCCTGGCGTATTTCAAGGGCATCGGCTTGGATCTGATCGATTTCAATCTGGAGTTCGGCCATACCGCCGACGGTACCCTGGTACTGGCGGACGAAATCAGCCCGGACACCTGCCGGTTCTGGGACAGCGAAACCCACGAGAAGTTGGATAAGGACCGGTTCCGCCGGGACATGGGCGGCGTGGAAGACGCCTACGAGGAAATGCGCAGAAGGCTGGGCTTCTGATCCCGTATGATAGGACAAGGGGGCTGTCTCAAATGAGACAGCCCCCTTTGTTGTATTCCAGATGATAAAACATACCGTTCCCGTATGATCATGCTGTTCCCCCATGACGGCTGACGGAGCCGGAGCATATTCATGCCCCGGCTCCTTTTCTCTGGTTTCAGTCCTCCATCACAAACGCCGCCAGCCCGATCCAGGTATACACCGAAATCGGTTCGGTTCGCATAAGCTCCCGGGCTTCCGCCCTGGTCACCATCAGGAAGCCCTCAAACTTCTCGGAGCCCTCCGCGTGGCTCTGGGTCAGTTCCCCCTTCTCATGGCCGTAAAGATCCACCCGCACCACGGCGTTGGATTCATCGGTCATTCCCGGGGAGGAAAACAGGCAGGGCTGCAGCATCCGGCAGGCATCCTTATCTCCGATCTGAATCCCCGTCTCCTCGTACAGCTCCCGGGCCGCCGCGGCCAGGGCTGCCGTCTCCCGGTCCTTCCCCCGGTCTCCCGGATCGATGAGCCCCGCAGGCACGCTGACCACAAACTGGCCCAGGGGATACCGGTATTCCCGGTTCAGCAGCATCCGGTCCTCCCGCCCTTCCTCATGCCAGACCACGCACAGAGAGACCGCGTCCGGCACCATGGACCGGAATTCCTCCCCGCTCATGGCCGCCACCATGTCCTCCCGGCTCCGCCGGGTGGCGTTATAGTAGTGCCGGCCGGGGGCGTACTGCAGGTCAAACACCTTGATGAATTTCGTGTCCAGCAGGGTTTCCACGGGGTAATCGATCATAGGGGCTTCATTCCTTTCGTTCTTCTTTCCCTTAAAACGCGAAGGGCTCCAGCGGCAGGCCGCTGCCCCCCGCCAGGTTCACGATGCCGTAGTCCGTCCAGGCGTACCGGCAGTGCAGGGGATGCGCCACCCCGGCGGCGGTCAGATGCAGCTGGCTTCCTTCGATCATGGCCCTGGCGGGCACAAAGTTTCCGTCCGCCCCGGCCAGCTCCAGCAGCGCCGGCTCCCGGCCGTCCCGGGACAAGAGGGGCTGATCCGTCAGCAGCGTCATCATGCTGCCCTGAATTCGCCGGCCAATCACCCGGGGAGAGGCCTCTTCCGCCTGCCCGTAGATCAGATTCAGCGCCAGGTCACACAGCCGCTCTCCCACCACCCGCTTCCGAAGGGGATGGATGTTCCCCAGCTCCCCCTCGTCCAGCAGGCAGGCCATCGCCGTATTTCTCGTCCAATCCCGGACACGGCTCTGGCTGAGCCGCAGCGCCGGCCAGGTTTTGCTGTCCGCGGCCCAGGTTTCCCGGAACATGGGCAGCTGCACGAACAGGAAGGGCAGCCCTTCATCCTCGAAAGCCGTGCGCCAGCGGGCGATCAGGGAGGCCATCAGCACGTCGTACTGATCCGTCCGGGCCGCGTCCTCCTCCCCCTGGTAATACAGGCATCCCGTCAGGGACAGGGGCGTCAACGGCGCGATCATGGTTTCGTACAGACCTCCCGGCCGGAAGGGGGACCCCGGGCCCTCCGGCGCCTGCCAGGGACATTCCCCGATCACCCGGATCACCTCATCCCAGTCGCATCCCGGGTGCTCCGCTCTATATGCGTCCGCCGCCCGGTTCCAGGCATCCAGATTGTTCTGCCAGCACCTGAATTTTTCCGGATACTCCGCAGGATCCATGCCCTCCGTCCGCGCCCGGAATTCGGAAAGATACCGGGCGCCTTCTCCGGTGCGCAGGAGCCAGTCCTCATCCATCCAGCAGGTGACGGAGCTGCCGCCCCAGAAGCTGCCGATGATCCCCACCGGCACTCCCAGCGTCCGCTGCAGCTTCATGGCGAAGAAATACGCCGCGGCGCTGATATCCGCTCCCCGACCGGGACCGATGGCCTGCCACCGCCGGTTTTTCCAGGCCTCATCCCGCTCCGGGCTGTCAAAGCTGAAGGCCGGCACGTTGAAGTACCGCACCATGGGATTCACATGGGTGCGGATCAGGGTCTCCCCCTCGTCGGCATCCTTCAGGGACATCTCCATGTTGCTCTGGCCGCCCGCCAGAAACACCTCACCCACGGAAATATCCAGCGCGCAGAAGGTGTCTTCCCCGTCGGCAATCAGCAGCCTGCATCCCGTTCTGGCTTCCTGCGGCGCCAGCAGGATCAGGAATCTCCCATCCGCCGCCACCGCGTCTCCCTGGGCCAGCAGCCCGTCCATTCCGTCCCGCAGCTCGCAGTGCACCCGGGCGCCGTCCTCCGCTTCCCCGAAGATTCGCAGCTCCTTTCCCCGGCAAAGCACCGCTCCGTCCGAAAACAAAGGGGATATCCTCAGCATGCTTCATCCCTCCTTCGTCAGCTGGAACAATCATATCAAAATCCGCCCTGTTTTTCCATCCTTATTTTAAAAAAGCCGGACCAGAAAAGGGGACTGCGTCCTGCAGTCCCCTTTTCTGGTCCATGTTATTTCACATGCAGCGTTCCGGTAGCAATCAGTCGGCCGTTGACCCGGGAGAACAGGGTGGTTCCCGCCCCCTCGAAGCTCAGCCGTACCTTCTGGCCGATCTTATACAGCACGCCGCCAAACACCACGCCGGTCAGCAGATAGTTGCCCACCTTGATCCGAACCGTGGTTTCCATACCGGTAGGCATGGCAGAGAAGATCTCGCCTTCCACCGGACCGTCCTCCGAAATCCGGATGAATTCCGGCCGCACGCCCAGTGCGAAATCCTCCCGGTCCAGTGCTCTGGTTTCTTCTGTCACATCGTTCACCGTGGCCACAGGGTATTTGAAGGGCTCGTCCTTGTTCTTCTTTTCCTCCGGACGCACCTTGGCTTCAAAGGCTTTGATTTCCCTGTCCGCCGCTTCATACCAGCTGCCGAGCTCGACCGGCTCCGCCGGAGTAAACGTGGCGCTGTACTGATCCAGCAATTTTACCTCAAAGCTTCCATCCGCCTGCTGCTTTCCCCGGGCGTTCATGAAGTTGATGGCCGGGTTGCCGACGAAGTCCGCCACGAAGGTATTGTTGGGGCGGTTATATACGGTCAGCGGTTCGTCGTACTGCTGCAGCACGCCGTTGGAAATCAGGCAGATCCGGGTGGCCAGGGTCATGGCTTCCATCTGGTCATGGGTTACGTACACGAAGGTGCTTCCCGTGGACAGATGCAGCCGCTGAAGCTCCGACCTCATCTCCAGCCGCAGCTTGGCATCCAGATTGCTCAGCGGTTCATCCATGAACAGGACCCGGGGGCTGGGGGCCAGCGTCCGAGCGATGGCCACCCGCTGCTGCTGTCCGCCGGACAGCTCTCCGGGATACCGGTCCATGAAGGGCTGTACCTTCACGATGGCGCTGACCCGTTTGACGATCCGATCAATCTCTTCCTTCGTCAGCTTCCGTTCCGCGCCGGTAGCGTTGGGATCCCGAACCAGCTCTCCATCCTCTGTTACCTTCAGACCCGCTTCCTTAATGTTGCTCAGGCCGAAAGAGATATTCTGGTATACCGTCATGTTGGGCCACAGGGCGTAGTTCTGGAACAGGAAGCCCACCCGCCGCTTGTTGGCCGGGATGTTGATGCCCGCATCGCTGTCGAACACGGTCACGCCATCGATGGTAATCTTGCCGGTGGTCGGGGTTTCCAGACCGGCGATCATTCGCAGGGTGGTGGTTTTTCCGCAGCCGGAAGGCCCCAGCAGAGTTACAAACGCGTTATCCTCGATGATCAGATCCAGATCATCCACGGCATAAAATCCGCCCCAGCGTTTTGTCACATGGGTTAATTCTATCCTTGCCATTTTTCTCTTCCGCCTTTCTTCAGTCTCCGCCAATGCCGGAGTCAATACTGGCGCCTGTCAGCTTATTCACCAGCGTATTGAAAATCAGGATCAGGATAATCAGGATCAGGTTGATGCCGCTGGAGAAGGCATACAGGCCCATCTCATCAAAATATCCCAACATGGTGGTAATAATCTTTCCCTGGCCGCACAGCAGCATGAACAGCGTCAGCTCCCGCAGGCAGGTCATGAAGGGCAGCAGGAACCCGCTGATAATGGATGTTTTCTGGATGGGAATGATGATCTGTGTCATCCGTTTCCACCATGGAATATCCTGAATGATGGCAGCCTCCTCAATCTCGCCAGACAGCTGCATCATGGAGTTCAAGGCGCTTCGACTGGCGAAGGGGATGTATTTCACCGTGCCGGCCAGGATCAGCAGCAGGAAGGTATTGTAGATACCCGCGCCGGATCCGAATACGAAGAAGGCAACGCCTACCGCCAGAGACGGCATCAGATAGGGCAGGAAAGCCATGTTATTCACATAGGCGGCCCACTTGCTTCTCCGGTTCTTGCTGACGCAGTAGCCGATCAAGGTACCGATGGTGCCGGCCAGCAGAGCGCAACAGATCGCCACGAAGAAGCTGCCCGCGAAGGCGTTCCAGATATCCTGGTTATACAGGATACCCTTCTGACCGTACATGCCGTTCTCCGTCACATTCTCCGATGTCAGCCACCACTTTGTGGTGGTATGGCCTGCGATCCCGTATTTGATGAAGGAATAATCGCCGGGATTGGGCAGGAAGGTTTCGATGGCAAACAAGATGATCGGCAGAATACCCGTAAACAGTGTCAGCAGCACAAACAGGAAAGAAACAATATACTTGGCCGGTCCCAGATTGACCAGGCTGCTCTGGCCGCTCTTGCCCGTCACCGTAGTAAAGTTCTTCCGGCCGGAGGTGGTCCGCTGATTCACGATCATGATCAGGAATCCGAACATCATCATGATCACCGCCAGGATGCTGGCCTGTCCGGCCCGGTTAGAGCTCATGCCCACATACTGAGTGCTCAGGGTGGAAAGCTTCAGATAGTGAGGAATCGGGTAGGAACCCATGGCACTGGAGAAAACCAGCAGCACGGTACTCAGGATGGCGGGTTTCACCAGCGGCAGTGTCACCCGGAAGAAGGTCTTCCATTTGGGTGTATTCAGAATCGTAGCCGCTTCCTCCAGGTTGGCGTCCATGTTCCGGAAGATGCCGCCGATCAGGATGTACGCGAAGGGCGCATAGTGAATCGCCAGCACCACGGATACAGGGAAGATGCCCTCGCACCACCACTTCGGCATGTACACATTGAACAACGATACAAAGAGTCCGTCGTTCCCGCCCGTCACCGTGTTAGAATTAAACAGGTTCTGCCACATGACAGCCAGCGTCCACTGGGGCATGATGTAGGGGAAGATAAAAATGGAGCTCAGGTATTTCTTGAATCTCAGGTTTGTTCTCGTCACCAGGTAGGCAAAAACGCCGCCGTAGAGAATCGCGCCGAAGCAGGCAAAGATGCTGATCAGCACGGAGTTCATCAGGGGTGTCCACAGATAGATGGAAGCGACGCTCCGGGTAACCCGCTCCCGGCCCACCCGGGTCGTAATCGTTTCTGTAAACAGATTCGACCAGTTATAGGTGGTCAGGGTGGTGCCCATGGCTTCCACCTGACTCTCCACAGCTTTCTCCTGGGTATCGATGCTGCCGGGATGAATTTTCACCGTGTCCCGGACGATGGTCACCATGGGATAGATCGTTGTGATGGTCAGAATAATGCCCAGCACCA
>CAZMFY010000153.1:0-5940 GCA_964565635.1 uncultured Oscillospiraceae bacterium | reverse complement strand
CCCAGGGCAATCGTTTATTGCAATCAAGCTGCAAAAGCATTGCATTTTATTCCCCAAAAGACAGCCTCTTTTGAGATATTCATCTTGGGTAATGCTTTGTTTATTCTATTGCTGTTTTCGCTGCATGATTTCATTTTTCAGGAACAGCTTGTTCTTTGCATCACGGCGAATAGGATGCAGTTTATTACGTTTCATCAGATCATCAATATTCTGGCGGCTGCATCCAAGGATCTGGCAGACTTCGCCGACACTGACGACCCTGTGCTGAACAAATCCAATGAAATCATCCAGTGTGAGCGGTATTGCCTGACTGTGTTCATAGAGTTCACGGTCAGAAAGCACAGCCCGTTCGCTCCACATCACACCGTAACCATCTGGCTGAACTTCAACACCGTTGAAACGTTCTTCATTCACCAGATAAGGTTTGCAGTCAGTGTGCGTTTCCGACAGCAGTTTTACATTGGCTATCCGGACTTCTCCATTTCGGAAAAATACGAGCAGCCGACCCTCTTTAAGCGGTATAACATCCTCAACCTTTGTTTTCCAGCGCTCTGCCAGATAATCCGGAAGCTGTTCCGCACTGACTTCTTCCAGGTAGCAGTCATCCTGCGCACAGCGTCCCATCGTCAGCAGCAGGAGTTGAAACTCGTCATATTCCGATAGTCCGTTTTCCTTCAGAACCTGACCGATGTTCTGTCTGTCCCGGGGAATAATGCGCTGCTGCACCCATAGCCGGCTCCAGTAGCTGCTCACAGAGTGCTGACCGCGTTTCACAAATGAAGAAAGCAGAAGCGGTGTCTTCCAGGGATCAGCATCCTCCGGCAATTCAATATAGAATGCTTTTGCCCGTTCGTAGTAGATCAGCCAGCCTAGGGCAATGTCCGGAGACAGGTTTTCATCCCTGATTGCAAATATTCTCATAGGCTTGCCACCTCTTCCAGATCATTTCCCAGATCCTGTCCAGCCATTGCGGATCAAGGGCATCTGACAGACCGTCCAGCAAAATGGGACGATCTCCCAGCGTCAAAGGATGCAGCTTTGGACGGCGATCATTGGGAATCAGCTTCAGGTTCTCCCAGGCGGACCGTGATCCGACAAAACATTGAACCGGTTTATCTGCCATCAAGTCTTCCCGGAGCATCGCTTCAGTACTTTCACACCGACTGAGAAGTGACAATCCATGATCAAACAGTGGTGCCAGTCGTACTGTTCTTTGTCGCGGATTGCGGAGAACCTCCATGTTTGCACCATGACGGTCACGATTCAGAATGAGATAATCAACAATCAGCATCTCATAGATCGTGTTTTCCCAGCCGGAACGGATGCAGAAATCCAAAGGGGACTCGTCGTTCAGACGCTCTACCTGATAGTATGCATCGAGCGCTATCTTGCTTTCGCCACGTTTCTTGAAGTCTTTTGAAGCACAAAGCCAGGTCTCATATTCCTTTTGATCGATCAGAACCTTCGCATGAATCAGCTGATAGGTAAGGTGATCAATTCCCAGGATCGTCAGCAAACGATCCACAATGATTTCATTCACGCATTCATGGCCAATGATGCCGTTCCACGCATCATAATTCGACAGCTTGTAATAGATTTTTCCTTCAGTGCTGTCTTCATATGCTTTCAGGAAAGAACCAGCCGTACCGGATGAATTGCGTGTCTTTGCCCAACTGAGATAGCTCAGGTCCGTGAGTTCATGGATGACTTGATTCAAGATCGATCACCTCCATGAGCTTATATTAGCATGCTACTTGTCATATGTCAAGTAGCAACGCAAGCACATCCAGATTGGTTATTCAAACACCATACCGCTGGTCTTTGCTCCGTCAGAGAGCACCAGCGCGTATTTATACTTTCCGTTTTCGATTGACTGCCGGCAGATACGCAGGCCATACAGTTCCACGGAAGGGCCGCTTGCCAGCGTGAGATCTAATTCCGAGTCATTCCAGTACCGATTGCGGTTCGTGTCGTAATAATCGATTGACCAGGTGCCGGTTCATTCAACCTCCTGACCGCTTTCCAGTGTTGACCAGCCGGTCATTGTGCCGTCTTCATTGAAAACAATCCGGCTGGCGTTGATCGAGCTTCCGGCATACAGCTTCCAGCTGCCGATAATGGTCCGGTTCGCTTCCCGCAAGGTAGTAACCGTTCCGGAAAGGCATTCAGTGGGAACGAACCCACGGAAAAGCACGCCTTTTTCTTCGACTTCGATATAAGCCCATGTGCCCATGGTACCCAGGCAGGTGACACGTGTGTTTTCTGTGAGCTTAGCCAGGGGCGTCTGGCTGACCAGCGGGTCATCCGTCACTTCAACATTGTAGTTGACTATGGCGGCTGCCTTTTTCAGCTTCAGTTCCGGGACTTCAACATCCCGGGGCAGGGCGTTCTTGTAGATATAGCCGATGCGGTTATGTTTATCTGTGATATCGTACTGCACGAGAATCCAGTCGTCCTCGTAGCCAAATACCTGAATCCAGCCATTTGTGCTGACTCGGGCTTTGCCATTGGCACCACGGATGCTCTTCTTATTGGGAGCGGAGTATACAGCATAGGTCTGGTTGCCGGTAAAGGTAATGACTTCAGCGCTTATGTTATAGGTCTCGTTTTCGGAGATGGGGGCGATGATGATGCCGTTTACGTTCAGCTGGCGCAGCAAACTCAGGTTGCGGATCTCCCGGGAGGGGTTCTCGTTGTTGTCGCATACGATGATCCCCACGCCGTGCTGGTCAAGCACCTCGGTGAGGCCGAAGGTGATGCTTTCGGGGACGGAAATCTCCAGCGCCTCGGGCGAAAAGGCATGCAGATCAAGCACCTGCTCAAACAGCACGCGGTCGGGCGCGATGGCGCGAATATGCGGGCTGCTGAAAAAATCGGGATGCAAGGCGCGGAACAGATCGGCATATTTCATGGCGGGATTGTCTCGTTTCTCAGGCTCTTTTTTCCCTTCCAGCATACATAAAGCGCCATCAAACACAAGGCCCGATTGACGGTTCCCCAGGGCAATCGTTTATTGCAATCAAGCTGCAAAAGCATTGCATTTTATTCCCCCAAAATATGGGAGTATGATGTCAAAGCAATAAGGCGAGGGGATTGCTTTGACGAAAGCGGAAACAAAGACGCTGTTGCAGCTGTTGGAAGAAGAGCCGGATCATCGGGAAGGGAACACAATCAATCAGTATTTTCTCAGGGCGTTATGCGTTTATCAGTGTTGTACGGGTTGGTTTTACACAAGCTCAAACAAGCAGATGAAATTCGCCGCATAACCGTATCCTATGCGCTTGACGCAATTTTGCGGCGCTGTTCAGCGAAAGAACATTGGAGATTGATTTTTGTTGTTGACACAAAACCCAATTACATAGTAGGATAATACCAATTTCGAAACGGACTGTTTTGAAATCGGCTTCACCGGGTGGAATTCATCCGGGAACCCAAAAGGAGTCAATCCCTTCAGCAGCCTGATCCGGCATAACGGACGGATAAGGTCAGCTCCGATCTGATCCGCGATAACGAGGGGAATGACAGGAAAAATTATGTTGAAATGAATCTCTGCTTTGCCGGGGACTTTAGCGGATCAATGCCGCTTGCCCGCAGAGTATTCTCCGGGAGACGCTGGAAAGACCGGCGGAACACGTTCCGCCGGGGGATGAAAGGAGAACTATGAACAGGGAAGAAATCACCCATTACAGTCAGTGCCTGGACCGGGAAATGCACATCATGATCTACGGCCAGGGAGGCATCCCTTTTCTTTCATTTCCCACACAGGATTCCATGTGCCATAACTATGAAGATTTTGGGATGATCCATCATCTGGCGGATTTCATTGAAGAAAACAGGATCCAGCTATTCGTTGTGGATACTGTGGACAGGGAAAGCTGGTCTCCCAAAGGAGGGGACAATGAATTCCGCGCTGCGCGTCAGGAACAGTATTTCCATTATATTACCGATGAAGTGATCCCGTTGATCCACGCCCGAAACGCGGAGACGCCGGCCGTAACCGGATTCTCCATGGGTGCGGATCATGCGGTGATTACATTCCTGCGCCGACCGGATCTCTTCAGGGGTGTAATTGCGCTGTCCGGGGTATACGATGCGGATTATTTCTTTGACGGCTGGATGAATCCGACCCTGTACGACAATTCCCCGGAACGTTTTCTGCCGAACATGCCTGTGGATCATCCGTGGATCAGGATGTACAATGACCGGAAAATGATTCTCTGCTGCGGTCAGGGAGCCTGGGAAGAAGACGGTGTACGCACCCTGAGGAATCTTGAACGGATCTTCCGGGAAAAGGGAATTCATGCCTGGTGCGATTTCTGGGGATATGATGTGAATCATGACTGGCCATGGTGGTTCAGGCAGATGAGATATTTTCTCCCGTATATACTGGATGATCAATGATATGAAGAAGGAATGGTGTGCATGAATTATATCTTTATTTCTCCGCATTTTCCCCATACTTACTGGCAGTTCTGCGACCGGCTGCACCGGAACGGTATCAATGTACTGGGTATCGGTGACGCGCCGTATGACAGTCTGGAGGCGCCGCTGAAAGCAGCGCTGACAGAGTATTACCGGGTAGACAGCCTGGAGGATTATGACAGGGTCTACCGGGCGGTTGCCTTCTTTGCGTTTAAGTATGGAAAGATCGACTGGATCGAGTCGATGAACGAGTATTGGCTGGAGCAGGACGCCAGGCTGCGCACGGATTTCAATATTACCACCGGCATCCGGGCGGATCGGATCAGTTTCATCAAGGAAAAGAGCCTGATGAAAAAACTGTATCTGGAGGCCGGTATTCCCACAGCCCGCCAGCATGTCGTGTCTGACAGGGAGGCGGGCAGGGCTTTTATCAGGGAAGTGGGCTTTCCGGTGATTGTCAAGCCTGACGTCGGCGTCGGCGCTACCCATACATGGAAACTGGAAAATGAGGCAGATATGGAGTCGTTTTACGATCATCTGCCTGAAGCGCCTTATGTGATGGAAGAGTTCATTCAGGGCGAAATCTGTTCCTATGACGCGATCCTGGATTCCCGGTGCGAGCCGCTTTTCGAAAGCATGACGGTGTGGCCTCCGGTCATGGACATTGTCAACAAGGATCTGGACCTGATGTATTATACCTGTCCGGATGTACCGGAAGCGTTGCGCACATTGGGCCGGAAGACGGTGAAAGCTTTCGGGGTGGATCGCCGGTTTGTTCATCTGGAATTTTTTCGCCTGACAAAAGCAAGGAAAGGCCTGGGCAGGGTTGGGGATTTTGCTGCCCTGGAAGTCAATATGCGTCCGGCGGGCGGCTATACCCCGGACATGATGGACTTTGCGCACTCCACGGACGTATATCAGATTTACGCGGACATGGTCGCTTTCGACGAGAGGAAGGTTCCGGAATCGGGCGAGCACGCATACTGCGTCTATGCCAGCCGTAAGGACGGGCATACCTATGCCAGAACGCATGAAGAGATCATGGCGAGATACGGCGATTGTATGAAGATGCAGGAAGAGATGCCGCCGATGAACTGGCCGCAGATGGGAAGGTATATGTATACTGCCCGTCTGGAGACCTTTGAGGAAGCGCAGGCGTTCATTGCGTTTGTGCAAGGCGCATGACAAAAAGGAGCCGGGCAGCCATCCGGCAGCTGACACATTTTTTCTCTTATAAAACGAATCGTGTCCTTCTGAAAGAGCACAGATACTATATGCGCATTATACCTATTGACTTAGTAGGTGAAAAATGATATTTTTTTCATGGCCACTGCCGCCGGAGGAACGTGAAAAAGATGAAATCACTGCTGATTAAGGATACTACGAAGGAAGAGCGGGAAAAAATTGTCCATCAGGCTCTATGGGGAAACTGCGGGATCGACTGTGAATTCTGCTCCGGATGCGATAATCGCGGCGGAGGACGCATTGAGGGAATCTATCAGGATTACATAGACGGGA
>CAZMFY010000152.1:0-5983 GCA_964565635.1 uncultured Oscillospiraceae bacterium | reverse complement strand
GGTCGAAATTACGCATCAGCACGCCGTGAAAGGAGGTGAGGGAGCCCATGGACAGGCCGCAGTAAGCGCGGTGATCCCGGGTGGCGATGAGGTTTTCCTCGCTGACATCGCCCTTCGCGTAAGTGGAATACCTGGCTTCCACCGCGGGGATAATGTTGTTACGGAATTCATCGCCAAAGAACCAGGTGTAAAGGCCGGCCATGGAATTGTAGTGGGATTCGCCGATCCCATCGATCACAGCCTGCATCTTCGCTTCGTCGATCTCCACGTCCGGCACATCCGCGTAGAAGGTCGGCGTCACGACGATAAGCCCCTCGCAGAGGCCGTCCTCGATCATATGATCCAGCACGCGAGTCGTCGTCTTGCCGTGGGTACGGTCGCTCTTTTCCGTCAGCCAGTAGTCCTGATCATCGCCGCCGCCGTGCATGAGGTAGAGCACGTTGTAGCTCTTCTCGGGATCATAACCGTAGGGCAGATAGACGTTCACGGACTTCTCGATCTCATAATCCGTGCCCATAACCGCATTTACGGCATAAGCCGGGGTGGTGTAGGTCAGGTTCTCCACGGTGCCCTGCTGGGCGGCGGCCTTGGACTTCAGCTTGCTGATCCCCTTGGTAGACCAGACGAACTCCCACTTGTAGTCAGGGTTGAAATAGTCTTTTTTCTCCTCCTCGGCCAGCGCAGCCACGGCCGAAAGCAGCAGCGCGGCAGCCAGAAGAACGGCTATCAGCTTCTTCATATTTTCTTCTCCTTTTTCATTATCTGAAGAACACCTGCAGAATGTTGTACAGATCGGTGATCCAGTTCTCATAGGCGTGCGCGGACCCTTCCTTCACTACAAAGGCGTAGTTGACACCCTCGGTGAACATTCCGGGCAGGTCGCCTCTCACCTGATCCAGAAACGCCTGATGCTCCTCCAGGGAGAAGTCCTCCGTACCGTTGCCGTTGTACCAGAAATGGATCGGGTACTGCTCCTGCTTCAAAGACTCTTCGAACTGATCCGCCCGGACCCACGCGCCGGAGAAGGCGCCGATCCAGGAGAAGATGTCATGGTTGGCAATAACGCCCGCCCGCAGCGTTGCGGTGGAGCCGCGGCTCAGCCCGGCCAGAGCCCGATGGTCCCGGCTGGTGACAAGGCTCTCTCCGCTCACATCCCCGCCGGCAAAGGTGGCGTATTTGCTCTCCACCAGGGGAATAATATCGTTACGCAGCTCCTCCTGGAAGAAAGCAACCCACAGGTCATTGCGCACCTTGATGTTCGGATCCTGAACAAGCTCGCCGTAGGCGGCAGCCTGTTCATCGCTGGGCTTATACTGCTTGCCTTTCTTGTCGGCGTTCCAGTTCGGTGCGACGACGATCAGGGGATCGCACAGTCCCTGCTGAATCAAGTTGTCCAGCAGGTTCACGGTAGGCACGCCGGTCTTGGCCTTCAGCAGCCAGTACTGATCGTCGCCCCCGGTGCCGTGAAGCAGATAGAGAACGTTGTACTGTTTGGCAGGATCATAGCCATAGGGCAGATAGACGCTGACCGTCTTCTCGATGGTCACGTTCATGCCCAGCACCTCGTTGATGGCGTAGGCCGGGCACTCGTAGCTGAGCACCTCCACGGTTCCTTTCTGTTCACACTCCGTCTGCTGGAGCGCCAGAACGGTTTCCGTGTTCTCCAGGCGGAGAAATGGGTCTCCCGCTGTCTCTGCCGTGGTTGGAATCGTCCCTAAAAGCAGCGCCGCACACAGAAGAGCCGCAAAGATCCTTCTCATGAGAATCGCCCTTTCTTGTCAGAAAGGCCGTCCGGACGCTGACCGCATCCGGACGGCCTCCTCAAATGCCTTGATGAAACCGAGCTAATTCTGATTACTTGACGATGTCGACCCAGACGGCGTTCTCCAGGATGTAGGCGATCATGGCGGGAGTGTCGCCGCTCATGAAGCCGGTCTTGTCGAAGCTTACGTTGCCTTCCTTGTCGCAGATGACCTGCTGATCATCGCCATAGAAGCTGTACTCCAGGTTGAACTCGCTGTCGTCGGCCTTGGCAGAGCAGGTGATGATGACGGTGGCATCGGCATTCTCGATGTAATACTCCACCACGGTCCACTTATCATAGTCGGTGTTGGGATCATACTCGGCATCCTCACTGGTCAGGTCGCCGAAGGAGATTACATTTTCTTCCGCGCAGGCCAGGGAAACGGTCAGGAGCATCATGGCAGCCAGGATCAGGGCGAGGAACTTCTTCATGTTCATTTCTCCTTTTAATTTAGTTTTGTGTGAACGCTTCGTGCAGGCCAGCCTCCCTGCCGGCCGGACGGGGAGGAAGACCACTTACAGTTTGCAGTATAGGGTCGAGATGCAAAAAAAACAATTGCTCTGGCCCAGAATGACAATTTAGAGGCACGATTGGTAAACTGTCGCGCTGCCTGTTCATACCAGCGGAAGCAGCGCCCGGCATGGACCGATTTCTCCGGCAGCACTGAAAAAGCTGTCCCGGAAAGACGAAACCGGCGGCCGAATTGCCTGTCCGGCCCGTCGAGGCGCTGTTCAGTCACGGAATCGATCCGGAACCATGCTGCCGCGGACAACGGCTCTGGCCTGTTCTGCCGATATCCAGGCCTGTTCGGATGCCGCAAAAAACCGCCCTCTGACTGAGGGCGGCGCTTTCCGGCGGCGGTTCAGGTTCTGGCCACAAACTCCGACAGAGCTTTGACCAGATCCTTTTTCTTTCCCCGGCTGATATGCAGCTGTTCGTTTCCCACAAACACGGTTTCATTGTCCACGCCGGTCACATAGCGGAGGTTGATCAGATAACACTGGTTGCAGCGGCAGAAGCCCTGGGGAAGCAGGATCTCCTCCGTCTCCCGCAGGGTGCCCCTGGCAGTGAACGTCTCGCTGACCGCATGATAGGTCAGGGTGTGATGGTTCACCTCCACATACAGCAGATCCGTGATGTCGATGCGTTTGAGGGGACCGCTGTCCGTCCGGATGGAGAGTGTGAGGGCCGCATCCTGCAGGCGCTTTTCCAGGCGGCTGATGATCCGGTCCATCCGAAAGGAGAAGATATCCCAGTTCATGGGCTTCACGATGAAATCCAGCGCCTGCACCTCATAGCCCTGGATGGCATACTGGGCCAGGTTGGTGATGAAGACGATCACCACCTTCTTGTCCTTCTCCCGAAGGATCTTCGCGGTCTGCATACCGTCCATCACCGGCATCTCGATGTCCAGCAGCAGAATATCCACGCCGGGCTGATAAGCGCTGATCAGCTCCGCCCCGTTGGGATAGATTTCCACCTCAAAGGTGCATTTCCGGTCATGCTGATAACGCTTCAGATAACGGAGGAGCCGTTCCCGTTCGGCTTCCTGGTCCTCTGCCACGGCAATGCGGATCAACCCAATCCCTTCTTTCGGCGGTCTTTTTCTGTTCTGCTGCCATTATACCAACAGTAAATTAGCAAGTCAACGCCGGACATGCATATGAAAAGCCCGCTCCGGGAGACGCAAATGCATCCTCCGAAGCGGGCTTCCGCAGTTCTCTCCAAAGGGGAAAAGAAACCGCGTCCTGCTATCATCTGAAACGGATGGGCATGTCAGGAAGGATCAGCACGCTCAAAAGCGGCAGCCGCCCGTTACGCCTTCTTTCGGAAGCTGGAGATGATGCTCATCAGCCCGGCCAGCAGGAATCCGCCCATGGAGGCCGCCGCCAGATTGCTTTGTTCCGGAACATGCGATGTTCTCCCTTCGTAACCGGGATTTCCCGGAGAATTGGTAAACGGCCCCGTCCACCACGGGCGGCCGGAATCCGACCGCCATGATGAGCAAGGCCGTATGGCTGCAGTATGCGCAGCGTTCAGATTAAATTACTTGGCGATATCGACCCAGACGGCGTTCTCCAGGATGTAGGCGATCATGGCGGGAGTGTCGCCGCTCATGAAGCCGGTCTTGTCGAAGCTTACGTTGCCTTCCTTGTCGCAGATGACCTGCTGGTCGTCGCCGTAGAAGCTGTACTCCAGGTTGAACTCGCTGTCGTCGGCCTTCGCGGAGCAGGTGATGATCACGGTGGCGTCAGCGTTCTCGATGTAGTACTCGACGACAGTCCACTTGTCGTAGCCCTCGGCGGGATCATACTCCGCGTCCTCGCTGGTCAGATCCCCGAAAGCGATCACCTCTCCCTCCGCACAGGCCAGGGAGACGGTCAGGAGCATCATGGCTGCCAGAATGAGCGCGAGAAACTTCTTCATGTTCTTTTCTCCTTTTTTGTTGTGTCGTGTGTGAACGCCTTTGGCATATCCGCTCCCTGCCGGCCGGACGGGGCGGGGACTGCCTTACAGCCTGAGTATAGAAAGGCGATGCAGGAAAACAATGATGCTGGCCCAGATTGCCCGTTTGGCGGCATGATTGGTAGACAGGCGTATTTGTCCTGTCAGTCAGTGAACGCTGCGCTCCGCCAGCCCGAAATGTACCATGAGAAAGGCGTCGAACTGCTGCGGCATCTGATCGGCGCCGACATAGTGGTCCGACATGCCGAAGCCGTGACCAACGCCCTCATAGACGTGGCATTCGGACGGTGTGACGGCGCTGAGCATCAGAAACCCTTTTGTCACACCCTCACAAAGACTGTCCCTGCTGCCCACAGCGGCAAACATGGCCGGGATACAGGGATTGCCGCTGTCCAGCACCGCCTGCGCACGCTCCTCCCATGGGCCGTAGATCGGCGCCATAACCTTCACATCACTGTTCATGCGGTCAACTTCATCCGGGATATAGTCAGGAAAGAATCTGTCCGGTGTAATATCCCCGTAGCACTGGGCCACCTGCCCCAGCACGATGCCGCTGCCCGCGGAATAGCCGATGGTCGCAATGTTATCAATCGCCCCAATCCCCTTGTCCTCCGCGTGGAAGCGGATATAGCGGATCGCCCGCTGCATGTCCAGATAGGAATCAACGGCACCCCAGGGCAGCAGGCGATACTGGAGCACAAAGCAGTTGTAGCCCAAGGCGTTCATGTGCACGGCGGTGGCATAGCCCTCCCCGTCGTTGCCCCGGTATGTCCGGGCACCGCCAGAGGCAATGATGATATTGCCCTTCACCTGCGCCTGATCCTCCAGCATAAACACGGTGAGCACTGGCCGGAAATCCGGGTTGTCCTGATGGAGGTAGAAGCTGTACCCGCTTCCGTCCTCTCCCGGAATCTGCTCACCCCAAATCTCCCAGACCACATCCTCCACAGAGCAGACGGGCACCAGGCCTTCCCGCAACGTCCGCATTTCGGCAACGCCTTCTGCCGTTACGCTATTCACCGCCCCCCAGGACTTGAACAGCTTTGCCATAAACGGGGCGAAGGATTCCTCCGTAAAGGCCGGCATGGCATTGAATAACGGCTTGCACAGGGTCATTTCCTCCAGCCACGCATCGATCAGTGACTTCCGCTCCCCACTCCAAGGCGTCCAGCCGGCATACAGCTCGATGTCCGCACTGATCTTGTCCTGTTTGTTCATGGGCCGGGTACACGCCGGATCCAGATACCAGGCATCAAAATCCAGCCCGTAGGGATAGCGGGAAACATGCTGAAAAACATTGTTCTGCAGCGCTTTGTTCATCTTGGTGCCCGACTGCACGCTGATGGTCTCATCCGCATAACCCTCCAACTGATAATGCAGGGTGACGGTGAAGGCTGCTTCCTCTGCGAATCCGTGAACCGTGCCTGCCAGAATCAGGAAAACAAGCAGGAATGACAGCATCTTTTTCATTCGAGTTTCCTCCCTTGTTCAATGTTTTCAAGCTGCAGCGGAATCAAAAGCCCGTCCAAAAAGGACGGGTGCGAAGACAGACTCACCGGCCGAACTGTTTGTCCAGCCAGTTGAAATGCTGTTCGGTCACATAGTCGCTCTGGAACCAGGCTACCGCATGCTCGAAGCCCTCATAGATGTGCAGCTCGCAGTCCTTGATACCGGCGGCCGTAAGCGCTTCATAGAACTCAATGCTGTCAGTGT
>CAZMFY010000151.1:0-6002 GCA_964565635.1 uncultured Oscillospiraceae bacterium | reverse complement strand
CGCCGTCAGGGAGAAGACGGATCTGGACGCTCAGCTGAAATCCGCGAGGGACAAGATCACTGAGCTTGAACAGAAGCTGGTGGATACGGACCTGAACGACCTGAAAGAGAAAGCCCGGAAAACCATCGTTGAATATGAAGGGCTGAAGGACCTGTACCAGAAAAAGAACCAGGAACTGGATGCCTCCAGGGAGGGTATCGAAGAAGGCTTCGCCCGGGAAGCGGCTATGAAGCGCAGCGATCTGGCCGATGAGATCCAGTCCCAGCGGGAAGATAATCAGACCATGGTCAGCGAAACGGTCAAGACCTTCGCCGGCAGCTATCAGTATTATCTGGATCAGGTGCGGACCCTGATGGACGCGCTGAGTCAGGCCGCCAAAGAAACGGGAGAGTCTCTTTTCAGCGGCGATACGCAGAATATAAAGGAACGCTTCGGCGCCAAAGTGCTGGAGCATCTGCGTCTGGACAGGGATTCCCTCCAGCAGGATACAGGTGATCTTCTGCTGATCGGCAAGGAAGAAGCCCCGGCAGCGGAAGAAGCCGCCGAGGAAGCTGCGGAAGCCGTATCCGAATGCGCGGAAGAATGTATGGAGGAAGCCGCGGAAGTCGTCGATGACGCGGCCGCAGCAGCGGAAGAAGTGATTGAAACCGTGGATTGCGCGGCGGAAGAGGCCGAAGAGCCGGCCGCGGAAGCAGCGGAATGCGCGGCGGAAGAAGCAGTGGAAGCGGTTGCGGAAGAAGCCGCTCAGACAATCGACGAAGTGCTTCCCGAATAATCACCGTCCCTGAAAACGAGTCAAGGAGGAATCCGTAGTGAAAAAATGGCTGATTGCCCTGTGCTGCATTCTGGTGGCCGCATCCATTGCATTCGTCACCGTGCTGAATCAGCGCAATACGCAGATCGATACCCTGAATCAGGATCTTGGAAACCTTCAGGCGGAATATAATCATCTGAAGGAAAAATCCGATCATGACGATGAAACCATCCAGCAGCTGAATCAGCAGGTCGATACCCTTACGCAGGAAGCGGAACGTCTGACGGCGGAAAACGGAACCCTGTCCGAAAGCCTGGATGGCATGACCAGAAACCTTTCCGCTTCCCAGGAAAAGCTGCAGGGAGTTCTGTATATCCTGACGGACGGGGCCGAGGGAAATATTGATTCCGTTCTTTCCCCTTACGTCAAAATCTATGAGGATGTCCCGCTGAACAGTCCGTATTTTGACGCCGTCAACACGGCGGTGTCCAAGGGCTGGCTTCAGCCGCTCGGCGAGAACGTTTTCGGTGCCGCCGAGGCCGCGACCCTCGGAGAGTTCGCGCAGGGGCTTGCGCTCCTGCAGGGCAATACGGATGCGTCCGAGGCTGATTCCGTAGCGGCTCTGATGGCCATGGAGCAGGCCTGGCTTGCGTCCCTGGCGCCCGCGGAGGAAGCGCCTGCGGAGGAAGCTGTCGAAGCGGAAGAAGCGCCCGCGGAGGAAACCGCGGATGTAACCGCCGAAGCGGAGGAAGCCGCGGATGGAATCGCCGAAGCGGAAGAAGCGCCCGCGGAGGAAGCCGCTGATGTAACCGCCGAAGCGGAAGAAGCGCCCGCGGAGGAAGCCGCCGAAGCAGCCGCCGAAGCGGAAGCAGCGCCCGCGGAGGAAACCGTCGAAGCAGCCGCCGAAGCGGAGGAAGCACCCGCGGAGGAAGCCGCTGAAGTAACCGCCGAAGCGGAAGAAGCGCCCGCGGAGGAAGCCGCCGAAGCAGCCGCCGAAGCGGAAGCAGCGCCCGCGGAGGAAGCCGCTGAAGTAACCGCCGAAGCGGCCGAGGACGGAACACTGGTTCTGACCCGGGAGCGGCTGACCGCACTTTGCAAGGCCTGCTGCTTCACCGACGAAAAAGAACTGCCTGAAATCCTCTTCCCCGAATCCGATGCCGAGGAGGCGACGCGCGGCGATCTGGCCATCGTGCTGGTTCACCTTGCGTCCCTGAAGTAATCGGCTTCATCAAAACGACAGGCCGGAGCTTGATAAGCCCCGGCCTGTTGCCGTCTTAAGAAGAATATATGCTTCTGAATCTTTTTCCCGGAATGCTTTATTCCGCTTTCCAGTGGCGCTGTATAAACCGGATCGCCAGGGGCATCCATGCCGCATTGTCTGGGATAACCTGCTCCGCCGAGTTCGAGGTAATCTCCTGACAGGTCGAAATTCCATGGCCGCCCTTTTCAAAGATATGCAGCTCGAAGGGAACGCCGTTTCTTCGGCAGGCAGCCGCGTACATCAGGCTGTTTTCCACCGGAACCGATCCATCCTCCGCCGTATGCCACAGGAACGTAGGCGGGACGGCGTCTGTTACCCGTGTTTCCAGGGAAAGCTCCTCCATCCTGTCCAGCTGGTTTTCCGGATCGTCCTTCTCCCCCAGCAGACTGTAGCGGGAGCCCTCATGGGTGAATGCTCCCAGCGTCAGCACCGGATAGCAGAGGAGCTGGCTGTCCGGCCGCCAGGACGTTCCTTCTCCCAGGGTCTGCCGGAAGATCGGTTCCTGCCACAGGGTTCCCAGGGTCCCGGCCAGATGGCCCCCCGCCGAAAAGCCAAGAATCGAAATGGCATCCGGCTTTACATGCCATGCTTCGGCGTGTTCGCGGCAGTATCGAATACTCCAGGCCAGCTCCAGCGCCGCCGTGGGATACCGGTTCGGCGCCACGCTGTAGCGCAGGACCGCCGCGTGAATCCCCTCCGCCAGGAATTTCAGGGCAATCGCCTCCGCCTCCCGGTCGGAACAGAACATGTATCCTCCCCCGGGTATAACGATGACCATGGGCCGATCCGGATTCATGGTGATCGTGTCAAGATGGGGCAGAATCATCAGATTCAGTGTTGCCTTCTCCTTCGGCGCCGGTACGCCGGCCCGGTCATAATCCACCGCCACGGGAATCATTTTCAGCATCTTCTTCATTCCTCGCTTCAAATCATCTTTTCCGATCCATAACCAAATCTTTATCTTCCAAAGAAGGGATTCTCCGGAAAAGTGGGTGCAGATTCTTCTCCACCGATAATAGCTGATTTTACTACGTACGCTGCCTCTTCGCAATATTCTTTTTGCCCCGTGACCTCTCTCTGTGTTTCCATTCGTACTCTCCTCGTCATTCTATCTTTTCCGGAGGTCTTTCGATTGACAGGCCCAGACCCCGGTGCTATCCTACGCGCGGATGAGTCGATTTACTGATTCACGGATGGAGCGTTGCGAATGCGTACTGATTTCACAGAAGGAAAGATTGAACCGGAACTTTTGAAATTCACCGTTCCGCTTGTCCTTGGAAACTTCTTCCAGCTGCTGTATAACGCGGCGGACAGCATTGTTGTGGGCCGCTTCGTAGGAAAGGAAGCCCTGGCGGCGGTGGGAACTTCTAACCCGCTGATGACGCTGGTCATTCTGTTTCTCAACGGGATCACCCTGGGCGCCGGTATTCTGATCGGAACGCATTACGGCGCAAAGGATTATTCCACCTTCCGCAGGCAGGTCAGTACCACCATGATCGGAGGGCTTGGGTTTTCGGTCCTGGTTTCTGTCCTTTTCATTGCGGCCGCGAGGCCTATTTTTCGTCTGCTGCAGGTGGATCCCTCCGTCCTGGAGCTGACGGTCTCCTATATGCGGATCATTTTCTGCGGGCTCATTTTCACCTTTGTTTATAACTGTCTGGCCAGTATTCTCCGGGCTATCGGCGACAGTACAGGCCCCCTGGTCTTTCTTGTCATCAGCGCTGTCCTGAATATCATCGGAGATCTGGTGCTGGTTGCCTGGCTTGGGATGGGAATTCAGGGGGCAGCCCTGTCCACGGTCATCTGCGAAGGGATCAGCTGCGCGCTGTGTCTCGTATATCTTCAGAAAAGAGAGCCTATCCTTCGTCTGGGACGGGACTGGCTTGTGTTTGACCGAAAGCTCTTTCGCACGACGGTATCCTACGGCTGGACGTCCGCCATGCAGCAGGGATCCGTTCAGCTGGGAAAGATCGGCGTCCAGACCATCGTAAACACCATGGGGATACCGATTATGGCGGCCTTCACGATCGTAAACCGCTTCGACGACTTCTGTACCATCCCTCAGCAAAACATCGGCCACGCCATGACCTCCTTCATGGCCATCAACCGCGGCGCCCGGAAGATGGACCGGGTCCGGGAAGGGTTCAGAAGGGGCATGCAGTTTGAAACGGTATACAGTCTGGCTGTTTTCCTCGTCTGTTTCCTGCTGGCAAAACCGCTTGTTTCTCTTTCTACAACCGATCCCCAGGTGATTGACCATGGGGTCCGCTATCTTCGCCTGATGTCCGTCTTTTATCTGATGCCCGGTTTGACCAACGGGATCCAGGGATTCTTCCGTGGCATGGGGGATCTTCGAATTACGCTGATCAGCTCCATGATCAATATGGGCCTTCGGGTCAGCATCGCCTTTCTGCTGGTGATCATTTGCGGAATGGGCATGGAAGCGCTTCCCCTGAGCTGTGTGGCCGGGTGGATCGGAATGTTCATTCTGGAGGTCCCGCTGCTACGGAAAAAGCTGGCTGAAATGAAGACCGAACAGTAGCCCTTCCTTTCTTATAAATCATCATCTGTCCTCCCGCAAAAAAATACCGCAGGCCCCTGGCCTGCGGTAAAATGTTAACCGTTGGTAGCATCCGTTACGGTTGCGGCGCTTTCATCTTCCGCCGTATCGGAAATCGCGTCAATGGCGTCCGCCTGTTCCTGGGTCAGGATCCCAGCCTCCACCAGCCGCCTGATCAGATCGTCCTGGGACGCGGCACTGCCTGTCTTAGGCTGCTGGGAAGCAGCGTCGTCTTCGGGCTTTTCGGGAGCTGCTGCTTCCGCGGACCCGCTGCCGTCATCGTTCTTTTCAGGTACCGCGGCTTCCGCGGACCCACTGGCGTCATCGTTCTTTTCAGGCGCCGCGGCTTCCGTGGACCCGCTGCCGTCATCGGACTTCTCGGGAGACGTCATGGTCCCGGGGGCTTTCCTGCCTTCAGGTGCGTTATTTTTCAGGAATTCTTCAATCTTTTCATAGGTTTCCTGGTCGATGATTCCTTTCTCTACCAGGCTCTTGAAATCAATTCTCCCCTTCGGGCCTTTCATCTCCATGGACCTTCCGTTTTGATTCTCCTGACCGGGCTTCTTTCCATGCGTTCCCTTCCCGCCGCTGGTGCCGGGCATCTGGCTCTGAGCCCCATTCTGACTATTGCCGGGCATCTGGTTCTGAGTTCCCTTCCGGCCGCTGCAACTAGGCATCTGACTCTGGGCTCCGTTTTGGCTATTGCCGGGCATCTGGTTCTGAGTTCCCTTTCCGCCATTACCGCCGGGCATCTGGCTCTGAGCCCCATTCTGACTATTGCCGGGCATTTGGCCCTGTGGTGCGTTCTGACCGTTACCGCCGGGCATCTGGCTCTGTGCCCCATTCTGGCTATTGCCGGGCATCGGGTTCTGAGTTCCCTTCCGGCTGCTGCCTCCGGGCATCTGACCCTGTGTCCCGTTCTGACTATTGCCGGGCATCCGGCCTTGCGGTCCGTTCTCCGGTCTGTTGCTGGCTGTGATAGCCGTTGTTTCTGCAGCCGTCATGTCCTCAGCCATCGCCGGGATCGCCAGGGCGGTCATCAGCATGGCCCCGGCCAGGATTCCTGTTAAGATTTTTTTCATCGTTTTTTCCTCCTTACATTTCATGGATAAATCGTCGGTTCTGTAGAATCTTTCCTGTAAGCCAGGAGTCAGTTGCTGTCATCGGCGCCGTTCCTTGATGACGTGCCCATCATATCTGACCTTTCTTGAATAAAAATTGAATGCATTTTTTCTTTTCAGGAAGTGCAGAAATGTCCGTGGAATCTTATATGATCGGATCGTATGCTTTTTTTCCATTGATAAAGATCTTTTAAAAAAAACGATTGACATTTCATTCCCGATATGATAGGATACCGTCGCTGTCGGGAGATGGCCGTGGGCTCGTAGCTCAGCTGGATAGAGTGTTTGACTACGAATCAAAAGGTC
>CAZMFY010000150.1:0-6005 GCA_964565635.1 uncultured Oscillospiraceae bacterium | reverse complement strand
CAGGGCGATGGTCTCTTCATCGGGATTGGAGCTGGCGTCGATCATGACGGAGGTGGAGGAGACGTCGATGCAGTCGTTGCACAGCTCGAATGCGCCGACGTGGTCCAGATGGAGGGCGATCGGAATTTCGGGATTGTTTTCCGCCGCGGCATGGACCAGGTGAACCAGGTAGTTGTGGTTGGCATAGGCCCGGGCGCCTTTGGACACCTGCAGGATGACGGGCGCCTTCAGCTCGCCGGCATCCTCGGTGATTCCCTGGACGATCTCCATGTTGTTGACGTTAAAAGCGCCAACGGCATATCCGCCCGCATAGGCCTTCTTAAACATTTCAGTCGTGGTTACAATGGGCATGGGTAAAACCCTCCTCTCCAAAGATGGGCCCATTATACCACACCTTCTTTGGCCTGAAAAGGTTTTTTTTGCCGATCCCCATCGCTTGTCAGCGGCGGGGAAAACGCATATAATGAACGGGAAGAGATACTTCGGCGGGTCTGAGGCCCGTGTCGGCAGAGAGAGGGACATGCATGCTTTTCGGGTTTGAGGATCAGTTTGCCCTTTTTGATATGACCCCGGTGGATAATCAGTTTATTCAGGACTATCTGCCCGCGGCCCGGGGGGACGATGTACGGGTGTATCTGTACGGGCTGATGCGCTGCTATCATCCGGAAAAGGAGATGACCCTGAGCCGGATGGGGACGGAGCTGGGCATGACGGAGGAAGAGATTCTGAAAGCATACCGGTACTGGGAACGGAAGCGGCTGGTCCGGCGGGTTTCGGACGATCCTCCGGCCTGGCGGTATATCAGCCTGCGAAGGGGGCTGACCGCCGGAGCGGAGACGGTGGATCCGGAATACGAGGCCTTCGTGGACAGCGTTTACGGCGTGTTTGACCACGGAAGACAGCTGCACGGGGCGGAAATCCGCACCTGCTATGAATGGGTGGAAGAGCTGAAGCTGACGGAAGAAGCGGTGCTGATGCTGCTGAAGCACATGGAGCAGAGCCGGGGAAAGAATTTCACCATCAAAAGCGCGGAGCAGGTGGCGCTGCAGATGGCGGAGGAAGGGATCCGGACCGCGGAGGAGGCGGAGGATTTTCTGACCCGGGATCAGAAAATTCACGAGGGAACCAAGGCGATCCTGCGGCGGATGGGCCAGCGGAATCCGCCTTCGGAGGATCAGATGGCCCTTTATCGGAAATGGACGAAGGACTGGGGCTTTACGCCGGAGGCCATCTCCGAGGCCTGCGCCGAAACCGCCAAAGGGACGCCCACCATGGGTTATCTGGACGGAATTCTCCGGCGCATGCACGAGCGGGCGGGAGAGGGCGCGTCCATCGGCGTCCAGGGCGTTCATCAGGAGCAGCGGGAACAGGAGCGGCTGCGGAAGGTGCTGGACACCCTGGGCAGCGGCAATATGACGGCCGAGAATCTGAAAACCATGGCCCGGCTGCGGGAGAACGCTTCGGAGGAGCTGATTCTGCTGGCCGCAAGGGAATGCGGACGGACGGGGGGCAGGCTCCGGGATGTGGAAAAGATGCTGGCCTCCTGGCGGGAGAAGGGCATCGTGACCGTGCCGGAGGCGGAGAAATATATCCGGGCGTTCCGGGCCCAGAGCGAGCTGCTGCTGGAGCTGCGAAAAACCTGGGGGCTGGATCAGCGGATGGGCAAGAAGGACCGGGAGATGGTGGGCCTGTGGGAGAGCGAGCTGGGCTTCGCGCCGGAGGCCATCCTTCTGGCCGCGGAGGCGGCTGCGGGGGCCGTGCGGCCCATGCCCTATCTGGATAAGATCCTGCGGGACTACGCGGGACGGAACATCCGGACGACGGAACAGATCCGGAAGGAGCTGGAGGAACGGAAGCGCCGGAACGCCGCGTCGGCGGGCGAAAAGCCGGGACCGGGAAGGCAGATCGCCGCCCAGCAATACAGCCAGCGGGATTACAGCGGGCCGGAGGAGACCATGGAGGAAGTGCTGGCCCGGCTGAGAGGAGAAGGGACAGATGCGTGAAGATCTGATGCGGGCGGTATGGCAGGATCTGCAGGAACAGCAGCAACGCAACGAAGAGGAGGAGGCCCGCAGGAGAGCGGAGATCCGGAGGGAATGCCCGGCCATCGGAGCGCGGATGGACCGGCGGGAGGAAATCATCCGGGAGAGCCTGCGGGGGGTTCTGGAAGGAAAGCAGACGGCGGAGAATCTGCCGGATCAGATGGAGCGGATTTCCGCGGAGATCCGCGCTTCCCTGAAAGCGGCCGGTTATCCCGAGGATTATCTGACGCCCCGGTACCGCTGCCCCCTGTGCCGGGATACGGGCTTCGTAGGGGACCCGATCCGGGAAGAATGTTCCTGCATCCGGCAGCGGTATCAGGAAAAGCTCCGGCAGGCCATCGGGCTGCGCTCCGACGGCCAGGGAACCTTTGAAAGCTTTCGCCCGGAGGTTTTTCCGGATCAGGCCGCCGAGGGAAGCCGGCTTTCACAGCGGCAGGCCATGATGGAGGTTAAGGGACTCTGCGAACGGTGGGCGGACAGCTGGCCGCAGCCGCAGCCCCGGGACGTGGTGCTCTCCGGAAAGGCCGGACTGGGCAAGACGTTTTTGCTCCACTGCATGGCCAACAGGCTGCTGGAGCGGGGCGCTCGGGTCCTCCTGATTTCCGCCTACAGCTTTCTGGAAACAGCCCGGCGGAGCTATTTTGAAAACGACGGACGCATGGAGGAGATTCTGGAGACGGAGGTGCTGCTGCTGGACGATCTGGGCAGCGAGCCCCTGATGCAGAATATTACCATCGAGCAGCTTTTCTATCTGATCAACGAGAGGCAGAACCGGAACAGGCCGACCGTCATCAGCACCAATCTGAACCGGGATGAACTGAAAAAGCGGTATACGGAGCGGATTGCCTCCAGGCTGACGGATCGGAGCCATGTGCTGTTCCTGCCCCTGGAAGGGCGGGACATCCGAAACGGGAGGTGAGACCGGCGGGATGAATATCCAGATTTACGCGGGGAAGAAAAATTTTGACGTGCAGAAAGCGGAACGGTATTTCAAGGAGCGGCGGATTCCCGCCCAGATGCTGGATTTAAAGAAGCATCCCCTGGGAGAGCGGGAAATCCGGCTCATGCTGCAGCAGATCGGCATGGAAAATCTGCTGGACCGGGAGGACAAACGGGTGAAGGAACATCCCGCCTGCTACTATCGCCAGGAAAGCCTGCTGATCCCTGCCCTGCAGGAAGCCCCCTGGCTGCTGAAAACGCCCATCGTCCGAAACGGCAGCCAAATGACCGTGGGATACTGCCCGGACATCTGGGAAACATGGAAATAAGACGGCCCCCGGCCGAACGGGACGCCCCCGGAGGATTCTCCGGAGGGCGTTTTTTTCGCATCCGGGGGCGGGACGGGAGAGGGCGCATCCGAAGGGCGGAGGGTGCAGTCGAGGGCGGCTCTGGGCGGGGAGGAAAGGGATACGCGAAAGTTAGCATAAGCTAACAAAATCAAGGGCTCCCGGCCCAGAAAAGCCCGAAAAATCACTTTTCTTTTCTCTGTTTTTATGATAAGATTAAACGAAATGCAGTCAGACCTGTGATCTGAATGCAAGTCCTGAAAAAACAAGGGGGTTAGAATTCATGCCGGATTTGAAGGACAAGTACGCACAATTGCAGGACGCGATTGCCCGGCATAAGGGCGAGCGCGGCGCGGTGATGCCCGTGCTGCAGGAAGCCATGGGCATCTTTGGCTATGTGCCGCAGGATGTTCAGGAGATGATCGCCGACGGGCTGGGGGTGACCCTGAGCGAAGTTTACGGCGTCTCCACCTTCTACAGCCAGTTTTCCCTGGAGCCCAAGGGCGAGCACGTCATCGGTGTATGCCTGGGTACCGCGTGCTACGTGAAGGGAAGCCAGAAAATACTGGACAAGCTGTGCGAAGAGCTGAAGATCGAAGTAGGCCGCACCACGAAGGACGGGAAGTTTACGCTGAACGCCACCCGCTGCCTGGGAGCCTGCGGTCTGGCGCCGGTCATGATGATCGGGGAAGAGGTATACGGCCGGCTCACCCCGGATCAGGTACCCGAGATTCTGGCCAAGTACTGAGCGCGGAGGAGGGAAGGCGTATGCGGGACTTAAGCCTTCACCTGCTGGATCTGGCGCAGAACAGCATTACGGCCGGAGCCGATCTGGTGACGATCCGGATTTCCGTCGGGGAGGACGGATGGCTGACCATGGTGCTGAAGGACGACGGGAAGGGCATGAGCCCCGAGCTGCTCGCCCGGGTGACCAGCCCCTTTGCCACCACCCGGACCACCCGCAAGGTAGGTCTGGGGATTCCCATGATGATGGAGAATGCGGAAAAGGCCGGGGGGACGTTAAAGATCGAAAGCCAGGAAGGCCTGGGGACGGAAATGACCGTCACCATGGATACCCGCAATATCGACTGCCTTCCCCTGGGGGATCTGAGCGGGACGCTGCTGAGCCTGATCCTGATGAATCCGCTGCATCCGGATTTTCTGTTCGAGGGCAGGACCCCGGAAGGGAGCTGCGCCTTCGATACCCGGGAGGTCCGGAACGCCCTGGGGAGCGATATTTCCCTGAACGAGCCCGAAGTAGCCGCCTGGCTGCGGGAGGCGCTGAACGAAGAAATCAATCCGATATTTGGAGGTGTGTAATCCCATGAAATCACTGGCTGATCTGCAGGCGATCCGCGCGAAGACGCTGGAAAACATCAACATGCGCAAGGCAGACGACAAGGCGGCCCGGGTAGTCATCGGCATGGCCACCTGCGGAATTGCCGCCGGAGCCCGTCCCGTGATGCTGAAGTTCCTGGAGGAGATCAAGAAGCGGGATCTGCAGCATGTAACCGTGAGCCAGACCGGCTGCATCGGCATGTGCCGGCTGGAGCCCATGGTGGACGTGATTCTGCCCGGGCAGGAAAAGGTAACCTATGTGAAAGTCAAGCCGGACATGGTGGAACGGATTGTGACGGAGCATCTGATCGGCGGCACCCCGGTGGCGGAATACACCATCGGCGCCGCGGAATAACAGGAAGAGGAGGAAACGCCCATGGAACTTTATCGCGCACATGTGCTGGTCTGCGGCGGCACAGGCTGTTCGTCTTCCGGATCCGCGAAGCTGATCGAGCGCTTTGAGGAGCAGATCGCGGCCAACGGGCTGGATAAGGAAGTCAAGGTGGTCCGCACGGGATGCTTCGGCCTCTGCGAGGCGGGCCCCGTGGTCATCATTTACCCGGAGGGAACCTTCTACAGCCGCGTCAAGGTGGACGACGTGGACGAGATCGTGACGGAACATCTGCTGAAGGGACGCAAGGTTCAGCATCTGGTTTACGTGGATCACAAGACCCACGAAAGCTCCGTGCAGAAGAGCCTGGCGGAAATCGGCTTCTATAAGCAGCAGCAGCGGGTCGCCCTGCGGAACTGCGGCGTGATCGACCCCGAAAACATCGACGAATATATCGCCTTCGACGGATATCAGGCGCTGGGCAAGGCCCTGACGGAGATGACGCCGGAGCAGGTGATCGACGAGATCCTGAAGAGCGGCCTGCGGGGCCGCGGCGGCGCCGGCTTCCCCACGGGGAAGAAGTGGCAGTTCGCCCGGGCCAGCCAGGCGGAGCACAAGTACTTCGTATGCAACGCGGATGAGGGCGATCCCGGCGCGTTCATGGACCGGAGCCTGCTGGAGGGCGACCCCCATGCGATTCTGGAAGCCATGGCCATCGGCGGCTATGCCATCGGCGCGGACGAGGGCTGGATTTACGTCCGGGCCGAATATCCCATCGCCGTGAAGCGCCTGGAGAAGGCCATCGAGCAGGCCCGGGAATACGGGCTGCTGGGCAAGAATATCTTCGGCACCGATTTCAGCTTTGACATCCATATCCGGCTGGGCGCAGGCGCCTTTGTCTGCGGCGAGGAGACGGCGCTGATGGCTTCCATCGAGGGCCGCCGCGGCGAACCCAAGCCCAAGCCTCCGTTCCCGGCGGTGCGCGGCCTGTTTGACAGCCCCACCAAC
>CAZMFY010000149.1:0-6007 GCA_964565635.1 uncultured Oscillospiraceae bacterium | reverse complement strand
ACCTCCGCATGCACCCGGCAGTTGGCGTTTTCCACAGGATGCCCCTTGGCGTCCACTGCGCTGACCGTGATAAACGCCATGTCTCCGCACCCGCCCCGCAGCCTTGTTTCCTCCGCGGAACAAACCAGCTTCACCGCCTCCCCGAAGGAAGTCCGGGCCGTTTCACAAAGCAGCCCGCCCTGCGCGTCATACGCGCAGGCGCTCAATACTCCCGGTTCATAGGGAACCTGCCATACGGGAAGGCATTCCTCGATCACGTCCCGCCGGACCTGTTTCCGGCCCAGGGACCGTCCGTTCAGGAACAGTTCCGCCGATTCCCCGTTGGTCATGACGGGAACGTCAATCAGCTGCCCCGGGTTCCAGTCCCAGTAGATCCCGATATGAATCATAGGCTTTTGCGTCCACATGGCCTGAATGAAGAAATAGGAATCCTTGGGAAAACAGGCCGTGTCCATCTGCCCGAAGTAGCAGTTCCGCGTCTGATAGGGGGTCGGCTCCCCGATATAATCAATTCCGCTCCACAGGAACTGACCGAGGGAATAATCCGTCAGCCGGTCTTCCACCATCATCCGGCGGATGTCCTTAGCGCCCCAGCTGGTATTCGAATTCAGCAGGGAGGAACACTGCAGATCCTCTTCCGCCAGGATGGCTTCCCCCATGGGAAAATGATAAATTCCTCTGCTGAAAAGAAGGGACGCGGTTTCACTGCCGTAGATGACCCAGTCCGGATGCTTCCGATGGTGCTCCGCGTAAAGCCTTTCTGCATAGTTATACCCCGGAATTTTGATCACATCCGCGCACTGCTGCGCCCCTTCCCAGGGCATGTAATTGCAGCCGAAGGTCACCGGCGCGTGCCGGGTGTCGTGCCTGTGAACTTCTTCCGCAAGCAGCACCGTCCACATCCGGCCTCTTTCCGAAACCTGCATATCGGAGATTTCGTTTCCGATGCTCCACAGGATCACGCAGGGATGGCAGCGGTCGCGGCGAATCCACGCGGCCACGTCCGCCGGATAATCCTCCTGGAAGAACCGGGCATGGTCATAGTCGGTTTTCGGCAGCTCCCACATATCGTACAGCTCATCCACCACCATGATCCCCAGCCGGTCGCACAGATCCAGCAGCCGGCGGGCCGGCGGGTTATGGGACGTACGGATGGCATTCACACCCATGGCCATCATCTTTCGAAGCTGCCGCTCGGCCGCCTTTTCATGAAAAGCCGCGCCCAGGGCACCCAGGTCATGATGCAGGCACACGCCATGAAGTTTGACATGTTTCCCGTTCAGGAAAAACCCTCTGTCCGGCGTAAAATCCGTTTGCCGGAAGCCGACGGCCATCCGCTCCTCCTGCCCCTCCAGGAAAAAGCGGAGCTCATACAGCGCCGGATTCTCGCAGGACCAGGGCTGAATATCCGTAAGATCAAACTGAAGGGCCGCGCCGGTTTCCGTACCCCTCATGACCGCTTCCGCGATTTTCTCTCCTTCCGGTCCGAAGAGGGCAGCGCAGGGCAGCGACTCCCCCGGTCCCATCAGTTCCGCTTCCGCGGTCAGATGCCAGGCGGCCCCGTCCCAGGCGGTATTCACCTGAAACCCGTCCGGCCGCATGCACCGTTCAGGCAGAGACAGCATATAGACGTCCCGGAACAGACCCGCTCCGGAATACCAGCGGGAATTGGGACTCTGAAAGCGGATATGCACGGCAATCTCATTGTCCCCCGGAAGGAGCAGATCGCCTACATCCACAAAAAACGGCGTATAACCGTAATGATGCGTCAGGACAATCCGCCCATTGATCAGAACATCGCAGTCCATATATACGCCGTCGAAATCCAGCCATACCCTGCCGCCTGCCGCTTCCCCGGCGGACAGGCTCTTCCTGTACCATCCGTCCGCGCTTTCATACAGATCATCCGTCTGCGCGATCAGCCAGTCATGGGGCAGGATCACCGGCTGCATGTCCGCCTTCTTCATATCTTCATACCGGCTGCCCACGGGAAGCTTCACAAAGGACCAGTGATCGTTCCACAGCGTACGCATTCGATTTCTCCCCTTTATACGAAATCATGACGGAAGCCGAGCGCTTCCATCCCCACGGATACAAAGAGACACCCCTGCCGCCATGGCGGCCAACGGGGTGCCCGCGTCGGAAATCCTCACAGGCATTCGATCAGCCTGTTAACCTCATCGTCCCCCGTAGCCCAGCTTGTGGCAATTCGGAAAACGGTATGATCCTCATCCCGATTTTCCCAGAAGCTCATTTCAACCTTTTCCGACAGCGCTTTTGCTTTCTCTCTGTCCAGAACGGGAAAGATCTGGTTTGTAGGAGACGGGAAGGCCAGCTGATATCCCTTTTCTTCCAGGGCGCGGCGAATTCGCCCGGCCGCGTCGATGGCCGTTTTCCCTACCTGTTCATACAGCCCGTCCGTAAACAGCGTATCGAACTGAATCCCGGCAATTCTTCCCTTGGCCAGCAATGCCCCATGCTGCTTTATGATGGTAAACAGATGCGGAATCGCCTGATGCCGTGGTATGACAACCGCTTCTCCGAACAGGGCGCCGCATTTGGTTCCGCCGATATAAAACGCGTCGCACAGCCTTCCCAGATCCGGAAGAGAAACGTCGTTTTCAGGACAGGCAAGCGCATAGGCAAGCCTTGCGCCGTCCAGATAAAGCGGAACGCCGTTTTCCCGGCAGACCGCGCTGATCCTTTCCAGCTCCTCCAGAGAATAGAGCGTTCCGAACTCCGTGGGCTGAGAAATATAGACCATGCCCGGCATGACCATATGCTCGTGGTTATCATCCTGCAGGTAGCCCTGAATGCAGTCCCGAATCCCGTCCGCCGAGAGTTTGCCGTTATGATGGGGAAGGGTCAGCACCTTGTGGCCTCCGAATTCGATGGCGCCCGCTTCATGGGTGCTGATATGCCCGGCCTCTGAGGCGATCACCCCCTGATAAGGGCGGAGCATCGCGTCGATCATCGTCGCGTTCGTCTGGGTTCCGCCCACAAGAAAGAAAACATCCGCCTCCGGCGTGCCGCAGGCCTTCCGGATTTTCGCCCTGGCAGACTCGGAAAAGGCGTCCAGTCCGTAGCCCTCTGTTTTAATCAGATTTGTTTCCATCAGGCGCTCAAGAATCCGCGGGTGGGCGCCTTCCATATAGTCAGAGGCAAAAAAGAGTCTGCTCATCCGATGCTTTCCCTCCTGTTTTTCCGTAAAGGGGCGTCCCTCCCCCTGCTCCCCTCGCGCCGGCTTCATGAATCCGACTCGGGCGCTATTGTATCACCCGCAAAGCGAAATGCCAAGGTCACCCTGCCGTTCCCCGGCAGTTTCACGCCAAATCTTGCCCTTCTGCGGCCCGATGTGATATAGTTTTTTCACATCATCGAACGGGGAGGCGCGGATGACATGGCGGAGATTACCTGGGACCTATTCGAAAAACAGGTTGAAGCCTGCCGGTTGTGCCCTCTCTGTCAGCACATTCTTCATAAAGTGCCCGGCCAGGGGGACCGGCAGGCCCCCTTGATGCTGATCGGCGAAGGCCCGGGGCAGACGGAAGACGAGCAGGGGCTCGCCTTTGTGGGTGCCGCGGGCCAGCTGCTGACCAGGATGCTCTCGGCGATTCAGCTGCCCAGGGAGCGGGTATATATCTGTAATATCGTCAAGTGCCGTCCGCCCTTCAACCGGGTTCCCACGGAGGAAGAAGCCGAGGCCTGCCGGATTCATCTGCGAATGCAGACCTTTCTGGTAAAGCCGAAGGTGATCGTGCTGCTTGGCGCAACGGCCGCGAAAAATCTGCTGGATCCGAACATCCGGATCACCCGGGACCGGGGACGGTGGACGGAGCGGAAAGGCATCTGGATGATGCCCACCTACCACCCCTCCGCGCTGCTCAGGGATGAAAGCAAAAAGAAGGATGCGTGGACGGATATGCAGCGCCTGCGGGAAAAGCTTCAGGAGCTGGGCCTGTACACCGATCTGTATTCAGATCTTCAGCAGCGCTGAAGCAGGAAGGATTCTCCTTGATCATACGGAAAGCGGAACCGCTTTCCGTTTTTTATGCCAGCGTAATCCTGAAAACCACCGGGGCTTCCTGGTCGGCAGGATTCGTCCGGATTTCCAACCCCTCCGCGCCGTGATGCCAGCCCGTAACCTGAATCGCCGGATCCAGGGCTTCCACCTTTTCCACGATCAGGTTCGGGGTTGACTGGCTGTTCTCCTTTCCCCGGTTCTGCTCCGCGCATTCAAAAAACCGCTGAAGAACCGTTTATCTCCGAATTCATGTTCCGCCTGAAGACAGGTTTGCCCGGAGAAAAAACGGCTTTGCCCGTTCATCGATATCATCGAAAACAGCCGCTCCTTCGGCCGAGGGAGCGGCTGTTTTTCAGATTTTTTTGCACTCCATGTAGAACCGTTTTTCGTCCGCCTCCCCCATGGAGAAGGTTTTCCGGGGCAGCACCCCCAGAAGCTTCACGCTCTCAAAGAACGTATGCTTGTCGATCTGAGGCAGCAGGAAGCCTACCGCGTCCTTCTGCTGCGCCAGCTTCCGCAGGGACTGATCTCCGTGGATAAAGTCGATCTTCGCCTTCGGATGGTTCTGCAGAAAATCATCCAGAAACAGCTGGATCGTTTCGCAGGGGATGGCCCCTTCCGGATTTTTCACCACCACCGGATATTCATCCTTCCGAATGGCCATCTGGAAGGTGTGTCCTTCTCCTTCCTCCGCCAGCCCCATCCCCCGGACCTCCGCGTACCGTTCCCAGCAGTCATACAGCTCTTCCGGCGTCGTACCTGTAATCAGCCGGTGAATCGGTTCAAACCGGAGGGCTTCGTCATGGATGTTTTCCACTTCGCACAGGGCAAACCGGGCCGGATGTGTCTTCCGCTCCGCTTCGCTCAGCGTTTCCCGGATCTCGTTCCAATAAGCCTTCGCGGTAGCCAGGGAATGATTTCCGTCTCCCACGGCCAGCAGCATCGGATCCTCCCCCTGACGATCCCGCAGCGCGCTCAGCGCCGCTTCCGTCCGGAGCAGATCCGCCGCATCCTCCACCGCATAGCCTGTCAGGTGCCCGCCGCCCTGCATCAGATCAAAATCGTAAAGCTTTCTGAGGGAATGCGCTTTTTCCGCCAGAGGCTCAAGCACGGTCCTTTCCGGATCATCGATCAGAATCAGAATATGGCTGAGCTCCAGCGGCGCTCCGCGGCGAATTTTCAATCTCGGCGGCAGCCGCTCCTCAATGGTCTTTTCCGTAGGGCGCACAAGCGGCCGGGATCCCGGCGTAAAATCATACTGCTCCAGATCGACCGTGCCCACCAGGCCAAGACGGCTCCCGGAGGGCGTTTCCCGCCGGCACAGCACAAAACCGTTTTTCACCGCCGGCACCAGCAGCCCCTGCTCCAGGTAGGAGGCCATGGCTCCGTGAATCGCGGGAATTCTCTCCTCGCTGCGGTCCAGATCCACCTCCGGCAGCATCAGCCGCAGCGTGGAAGGCCGGTCTCCCACCACCGATTCCGTCTTTTCCCAGTAATCCGGCTCAGAGGTATACTGATCACAGGCGATACAAGCCCAGGTTTCCGGAGCGATTTCCTTTTCCGGCAGCAATATTTCCGCCGGATAAAAAGGTGTATGCATCTCATTCATAACGGATCTTCTCCTTTCCTGCGATCGGCGACAAAAAGCTGATATCCGCGCTTTTCCGGCAAACCTGGAAAACCGGTTTTCCGGAAAGGGATTTATTAAGTTTACACCAAAGGCCTTCCGGATGCAATGAAAAAAACGGGAGAAATAAATGCAGGGGAGCGGTTCCTTTCACACGTTCCCCGCATGATTTCCGAGCCGTCTCCCCCTGATATATCCCGCCCGCGGAGGCCTCTTACAGATCGAAGATAACCTGAACGCACCGGGACAGAAATCCAACATCGCTGATCTCTGCCGTCTCCTGTTCATACTCCCGGTCGTAATGCTGCAACAATACCTGACGGTCGGTCAGAATCCGGATCTTCCGCAGATACCGG
>CAZMFY010000148.1:0-6094 GCA_964565635.1 uncultured Oscillospiraceae bacterium | reverse complement strand
GGCTCTGCATATTCTCGTGTTATATTCTTCCGGAGATATGCTTTCCACATCATCGATGTTTTCTGGGAACAAAAAGCTCCTTCCAATTATTGTTAATATTCTTTCCATGCCGCTCAAGGCCGGAGATTTCCCCTTAAGAAATGCTCCGCAAACTATTCTCTCAGGTATCTCATTTGAGCTGTTCAGATCATACATATATTCTTGAGCTTCTAGTATCTCATTGAGCATGTCAGGACTCCTTTTTTTCTATATATAATAATCCTTTAATATCATCTATTGTATAAATATTCCACAGAAAATCATGGTTCTCATCCATTCTTTCCTCACCCTTGTCAAGTGCAAGAGTGCATTTAATCGCGTCCTCCAAATTTTCCGGGCCGAACAATTCTCTAACCTTTTTTCTACATATTTCACAAGCTTTTTTAGCCCATACGGATCGCTTCTCATATGTCATGTAACATTCATTGTATAGCTTTTCATAGAACTCCCCATCAAAGCATCTTCCCCATCTGCTCTTTTTTTCTAATGATATGTTTTCATCATCTTCTTTTGCTCTTATGCTTTGTATATCCTGAAGCACATAGTTCAGAATCTGATATCCGTTATCATAACTGTCACAAAGCAGCTCTATCACTTCAGGAGATAAATCTTTTGTTCCTAAGAGAGTATTCAGCATCTCCTCACGCTGACTGAAGCTGTAAACATATTCCCATCTATTGCTTTTCATTCCTTTTATTGCCTTGCCAACCGCTTCAGTGTTTGGAAGAGCGTTGTACACCTCTTCGTATGTCCTATTTATAGCCTCGATAATATCGCACTTTGTTTTAGAAAGCACATCTTCATTCAGGTTATACTCAGCCTGCATAAGCCTTATAATATGTCCCTGATAGGACTTTCGTTTCGAGCCTATACTAACTGTATCGGTCATTAACTTTCTATATGCACCAATAATACCTTTCAGCGAATCAATTCTTAGATCATTAATCGCCTCTCGTCTCCATTCTTCTTCAGTTGTGTATTTAGATTCAAACGAAAAACGATACTGTGGAAGCCCTGCAAAATGATATCCTCTGTTTTCCCTCCTTGAAATCAATTGCTCCACATATAATTTCGGCAGCGTGTCGATATTGATATCAGATGCATCACTTATACTGAAGATGATTTCTTCAGGCTTTTTCTTATAACTCAAAAACGCTTCATAGGTTCCTTCTTTTTTATTAATTCGTCCGTGAACAGTCTTCCTGCTTTTGGCTTCATCTTCTTTAAAAGCCTTGAATTGTCTGCTTGCAATCATGAACCCATCATCCACATCGCAAAGGTATTCAAGATATGTCAAATCTGGGGATATTCCTGTTTTTACTGAGTCTATTTCAAGACCTGTAGCTATTGTGCAAAGTGCTGCACTCCCATCAGGTATATTTGTTCCATGGTATTCCAATCTCCCAATGTCAATTGCCAAATTGGAAATATGGCCGACTCTACTTGAAAATGTTGCCTGGATATCATCAAATGTAATGTAAATGTCTTTGCCTTCTACTTTTTTCCCGATTTTACGTTTATTATCTTTTCCCTTCGGTGAATTGATCAACGCCACTGGAAGCTTTCGCTCGTATAGCATGACTCCTGTTTTAGGACTTCTCCCTTTTTCTTTATATACACCTTGTAATATTGCTTTGTTTACTGTCTCATCAAATATCAGTTTTACCATGTCGCCATCGAAGTCAGCACCTGCTAAAGCAGTTGGCACAGCAGACTCATAACCAGTCATGATAACCCCTTTTAAATCACCAAAATACTTATTATAGATATTGGAACTGAATGGTCTGAGTGCGCATTGCTCATTCCTCGATAGATGAGGATTTCTTAACACGCCATAGTAGTTATCCTTTTGCAATCCATATCCACGCCATCCAGCCAGATAGAATCCATCACGATAGATTTTTTTATTCTTTTTCCAGTCTTTAATTTTTTTCTTATTTGCAACATTGCATCCATCTGCTATGTCAAGAAGCAATCCAAGTAAATCCATTGACAAATATTTTATCGTACCATCAATGAATATTTTTCCTTCTATTATGCCATTTGTCTGGCTGGTTTCAATATTGGCAATCTCTCTTTTTACAGCAGGATCATCAAGAAAAGCGGAGTTATTGTATAATGCATATTCCCATGTATTTAGTCTGCGGGTTAGCTCGGCATCATTGTCTTCTGGATTCGTGCTATCCTTACTGCTAAATCCTATCAAGGCTTCCTTTGCTGCCCTTGGATCAGTTCGAAGAAGCCCAATTCCAGTCATATGTTTCCTTACCATAGCCTCAAATTCAGAGCCGTCAATATCAAGGGTGTTCAGAAACTGGTAGCTCATTTTAATTTGGCGTTTGCTTCTGATGTTTCTGTTAGTACTAACAATATACAGTGCATGTTCATATTCACGCATTTTTTCGAAGAAATAGTGCATCGGATCATGTGTTATGACTCCATTTGATAGCTTCAGCCCCTCAAGGGCATTGAATTCAGCAAGCCATTTTCCGCATTTGAACATGCTTTCTGTCATAACTATTTCTATATCACGCAATCTTCTCTTTATTCCGAAGAAGTCTTCTATCTCCAACTTTTCAATGTCCTCTTCAGGAAATTCTTTTCTAATAAAATCCTTGAAGTCTACTTCGTGAAGCATACCCTTTGAAAACGGCATTCTTATTTGAAAAGAAGTCGACCTCTCGCCTTTATTCCCTTCTCCAAGAGCCGTCCTGATTTCTAAAGCATAACTTGGTGAAATAAAGCCTTCTCCGTCAAATGCTGTTATATCAAAAGATCCTGCTCTTTTCCTTTTTGCGTTATCTTCTGATACGCGTATTACATCACCATTGCCATCGAGATTTTCTTCATTAGCCGTAATATAATCGATATTCTTCAGTCTTTTGCTACTGCCCTTTAAAACCAACACAGTCTTTTCATTAAGATCCAAGCTCTTTCGTTCTACCCTTTTTCCATCAGTCAGATATAGCCCTCGATATGCATAGTATTTGCTAGGAATCAGCTTTATAGATGTCCAATCAAGATCCAGCCCAAGTCTTTTGTTAACTGCATTGAAAATGTCCTCATTAATAAACGAGATTACATTATTGCGCGACATACTTGCGCTTTTTTCAAACGGGGCGAAGCGAATAAAGCTGTCATTCTCAGGGAATCGAAGACTGAACCCCTCATCAATTAGCTTTTCTGTTTGTTCTTCTATTCCATTTATCCCTGATTGGCCAAAATCAAGAAAAACAAGATTTCTTGTAAGCTGTTCTTTTGCAGATTCTTTATCGACACCCTCTGTTGTCAATGTCTTGCAAATCTGATCCAAAAGAGCTGATGCAGAATAATACCTATCGTTATCCTTGCCGGGACGGATCAATTTGCTTCTGAGGTATCCTGAATTTAAGTCAAAGCAACGGTTATAGTTGCTATCTTCACATAGATTTATCAATTCTCTGGCGTTGAGTGTAAATACTTTATATTCTTGTGACATTACGCTAGGCTCCTTTAGAAGGTTGTTAAAAAAATATACTCAACTGTCAGTTGAGTGGCTTTTAATAAATCAGACTTGACACAATAATATGCGTTTGTTAATCTAATAATACCATATGGGTCTGTTATCAGTAAGAACAATTTGACCAAGCAACATTTGCGAGGTCTTCAGGTTGAAAGTTTACTAAACGGGTGTTTAGCAACACATGATGCTATGTTGTTCTGAAGGCAACAGGGAAGTATCGGACAATTGGAAAACACCCTCCGGGGTGTTTTCATTTTTCCCCTCTTCAAGCTTATCAGATTATCATACTGGAATAATACAGCATTGCTCTTATCATTGCTTTCATCTCCTCTGAAACCACCTTCAGTTCCAATATCTTGATTCCGCCTTTTACTCCAAACACTCCATCACTACCATTCATTCATCCATTCCTCTGCACTTACGCCAGGCGCCTCGATATTGTACAAATGCAGCAATCTTTCAGGTATAGCCGCAGCTATCGTATCATCATCGGCCCCAGTTGCCTTCAGTATAGCGTATGCCTTTTTATATGATTCCCTTGCAGACAATGTTTCGCCAGCACCTGCCTGAAGATCTCCACGGAAAAGGTATAGTGATATAAGATTACTAGAATTCTCACCGCCGATTGAAACAAATACCGTTTCCGCTTCATCTAAACAATCCATTCCCGTTTTATATGACATGGAATCCGCTGATATGGATGCATCGCTGTTCGCGTATACAATTCCCGCAACCATCATTACGTAAGCATATGTACTATCTTTTGGAAAACCTTTATTGATGTGTTGATTGCACAATTCTATAGCTTTTTCAATTGTATGTACCGACTTATCTCTTTCTTTCATTTCACAATAAGCCCATGCTTCCAAAGCCAACGCATCAGCAGTTTCATAAGAATCTTCTCCCTGTAGCTCCTCAATAATTCGTATTCCTTCGTCGACATACTCTATGCAAATGCTGTACTGTTGACAATCAAAATATGCATCTGCCAAATCAAAACAAAGTGTTGCTGATGACTTTGTACCATATAAAAGCAAGTTCTTTTCTATTTCTATCGCCTTTTCCCTATACTCGACCGCCTTTTCATTGTTCCCTGTATTTTGATAATACTTAGACATCAAGTTGTAGTTTTTCGCAACCAGTTTGTGATTCTCTCCAACATTATCAATCAATAGGTCAAGCGATTTATCCAGATATTGTTTTGCGGTTTCATAAAGAGAGTTATCATACCGAGATGTCAGCAGCACTCTTGCTATTTCCTCCATACATAGTGCGCGCATTACTTCATTCCCGCTCTCTTCCACCAAGTTATATGCGTCTGTAAGAGTTTCGGCTCCTTTTACATCATCATTTGTATCAAAATATGCACTGGCCAAATTTATGTATGCTGAAATACGGGCATTAAGCTTTTCAGATGTATCAGCATTGGTCTCAGGAAGATTGTCGATAGCTTTTATGTAAGCCTCTATTGCTCTATCTCCTTCTCCTATCTCACATAAAAACAATCCGTAGTTGTTATAATAACTGCCAATGCTTTCCTTATTCTTGAAGCCACTTACATACTTTTCATTTACCAAGTCAAACCACTTTTTTGCATTATCCATATCACCATATTGGGCGTATGAGTGAGCAATATTAATTGCTAAAATGCCTTTTGGCTCTGTGTCTGTTACCTCCTCGTACAGATCCTGTAGCTGCGAAATTGCAGTTTCATAATTATCAAGATAAATATCACATGCAGCAATATTTATAGCCGCCTTCAGCGTATTGTAGTCATTGATTCCGTATAGTTTTTTAAATGTAGTATATGCGCTTAATTCATATTCTAGGCCTTCATCGTATTTTCCCAGTTCATCAACTAGGAATTCCCCCCATTTGATTTCCATATATGCTGTTTCAGGCGATTCAGGTGCCTTCTCTCTACCATCGTTCACCGCCTTCTGAAGCAATTTATAGGCTTCACCATAATCACACTCTGCCCAGCGATTCACGCCGTCTATGAAGTCTTGATTGGTTATTGACGATGAATCGAATGCATTAGAAGTATTCCCTCCTGTTCCGCAGCTAGCAAGCAGAGTGATTAGTCCCACCAATATTCCCAATAACAACACTTTCTTCATATGAATCTCCAGCAACCAATAGCAGACATCGGTCTTTCGTTTTTGCTATCTTTCAACCGTTTTGAATGTTTCTTGCCATAGCAACTATTTCTTCAACAGCGCTTTTCGGATCCACGATTCGTATATCTCCACCAAATCCGAATACCCATCCATAGAACGTCGGGCTGAGGCATACATCTGCATAGCAGATGAAGGTCTCTCCGTTGGAAGGCTCTGTTTCCACACTGTCGCCGAATCTGTCGATGACATATTTCATCAGCTCATTTCTGCATTCGAGCTTAACTCTGACTTCTTCTCCATCGTACATCTCGAATATCTTATGTGCGTACACGGATACGTTGAAGCCTTCAGGCTTCTTGACTGCTTTCTCCTTCAGTGGCGTCACCTCTGCCATGCGGTCAACCCGGAATGCTGAGATGTTATCGTGCTTATC
>CAZMFY010000147.1:0-6167 GCA_964565635.1 uncultured Oscillospiraceae bacterium | reverse complement strand
GCACAGACTCAGCCCGCAGACGAGAAGCACGGTCCGCAAACGTGGCCTTTATTTCCGGGCGAGCTTGAAGGAAGGTGGGGCCGGGCCTTCCGTGGCGGTTCTTATCCGTGAACGGTCATTGCAACGGTGAAAGGGCCGTCAGCTGTTCCCGCAGCCATTCCCTTCCCTCGTTCCGCATGGCCGTCAGGCCATGGGCCCGAACCTGCCGCAGGAAATGTTCCGTCCGGCTGTTCTTGCTGTTTTTATCGTTTTCCGCGTCCCGACGGATCAGCTCCACCCGCTTCTGGAAGATGGTTCCGAAGGCCAGCCCGTGGAAACTGTCGGTACAGAGGCGCTCCGCATCCCGGACCGCCCCCAGGAATTCCTCCGGGCCGGCGCCGTCCAGCAGCGGGAATTCCCGCTGGGCATAGCTCTCCGCCGTCACGGGAATCACCAGCGGCTTCAGGCCGGTTTCGGCGCACAGCCGGCGAACCTTTTCCCAGTAATCCGGGCGTTCCCCAATAAAGTAGCAGAGCAGATAGGGCTCCCGTTCCGGCATGTCCGCGGCAGCCTCTTCCCATTCCTCCGCCGTCAGCAGGCAGACCGGATCCGGCATGACCGGGTAAAGGGATCCCGTCACCGATACCAGGATCCGGGCGCCCTCCTCCTCCCGCACGGAAACCGCGTCGAACAGCGGCAGCAGCCGGCGCATGATCCGCTGCTTCCGCCGGGAGGGCGTCCGGCTGATCCCCAGGCTGGGGGCATAGGCAATCCGCGGCTTATCCGCCGCCGCGAAATCCAGAAAATATGCCGGATTCATCCAGATGGGATTCCAGATCTGATCGCTTCCGCAGACCAGCAGGTCGTAGCCTTCCGCGATCCTTTTCAGCTCCTTCTCATTTCTGCACAGGGGGCTCAGGCGCATGGCGCGGGTATAGAAGCCCAGAATCCGCTTCCGCTTCTCCCGCAGCCCCGCCTGCGCTCCCTGAACCTTCCGCTTTTTCATTCCCTCCAGCAGCAGCGCCGGGCTGTTTCCGCTGCAAAGCAGGTTTCTGATCTTTTCTCCCGTGTCCGGCTGATAGTTGATATGCTCGCAGTCATATCCCATCTCCCGGATCACCCGCTGCAGCGCGTAGGCCTGCAGGCTGCTGCCGTAATTTCCGTTGTGCAGAAAGGTGAGGATGCCGATATTGCTCATCACATAACCTCTTTCATCTTTTCCACCGTTTCCGCAAAGACCTGCATCGCCTTCTTCAGGGGTTCCGGCTGGCTCATGTCGATGCCCGCCAGCTTCAGGGCTTCAATCGGCGGCACGCTGCAGCCGGCGCTGAGGAATTTCCGATACTGGGCCACGGCGGGCGCGCCCTCATTGATGATCTTTTCGCTCAGGCTCACCGCCGCGCACAGCCCGGTGGCGTAAACATAGACATAGAACGCCCGGTAGAAATGGGGAATCCGCATCCATTCCGCGGCGATCTCGGGATCCACCTGGCAGCTCTCCCCGTAATACTGCTGATTCAGGGCGTAATATTTTTCGCTCAGGCTCTCCTTCGTCAGCGGAATTCCCTGCTGGGCCATTTCGTGGCTGATCTTCTCGAATTCAGCAAACATCGTCTGACGGAAGCAGGTGGTCCTGAACTGTTCCAGATAATAATTGAGCAGATAGGCCTGGGCCTTCCGATCCGTCATGGTTTTCAGCAGATACCGCATCATCACGCATTCGTTGCAGATGCTGGCCACCTCCGCCACAAAGAGGCTGTAATCATTCTTGGGGAAGGGCTGATGGGTATTGCTGAAGAAGGAGTGCATGCTGTGGCCCAGCTCATGGGCGATGGTGAAGGCGCTGTCCAGGTTGTCATTGTGATTCAGCAGCACATACGGATGGACCTCCGCCAGGGAGCCGGAGCTGAAGGCGCCGCTGCTCTTTCCCTTGGTGGGATATACGTCGATCCAGCCGTTATCCCTGGCTTCCCGCAGCTTGGCCAGATAATCCTCGCCCATGGGCTGCAGCCCTTTCAGCACCAGCTCAAAGGCCTCCTCATAGGGCAGCGTCATGTCAAACCCGTCCACCATGGGCACGTACAGGTCGTACATGTGCAGCTCCTCCACCCCCAGGGCCTGCTTCCGCAGCCGCAGATACTCCTGCAGGGCGGGCAGCGCTTCATGCACTGCTTCAATCAGATTGTCATAGACGGCCTCCGGAATCTCCAGCGGCGCCATGGCCGCCTGCCGGGCATTCTCGTAGCGATGGCTCAGGGCCATGAACTGATCCTTCTTCACGCTGGCGCCGTAGGTGCCTGCAATGGTGTTGCCGAAGGACTCATAGGTATTCATCAGATTTCGGAAGGCCTGGGCCCGCACGCTCCGATCACGGTCATGGATGAAGGTGGAGTAGTTTCCCTCCGTCAGCTCCTGCGTCGTCCCGTCCGGCATGGTCACCGGCGGCAGCTTCATGTCCGCGGAGCTCAGCGCCGTAAAGATATCGTCCGGCGCGTTCATGACCTCTCCCATGCTGGCGATCAGCTGCTCCTGATCCTTGGAAAGCGTATGGGGCTTGTTCAGCCGCAGCGTCCTGAGGAACGCGTCATAATCCCCCATCTCCGGATCCCGGGCCAGGGCCTCCAGCTCCGCTTCCGGCAACGCCAGCAGTTCAGGCTCCAGGAAGGCCCCGGCCGCCTGCGCCTGAACGATCAGACCGACGGCCCGGTCCTTCAGCCCCTGGGCTTTGGAATCGGTGTTGTCCGCTTCCTTCCGCAGGAACGCGTATTCGATCAGCGGCGTCAGCCTTTTTTCCAGGTTGAAATAGGCGCGGATCGCCGCCTTCGGGTCCTCCGCCACCCGGCCGCTGAAGGCTGAAATCTCGGCGGCGCATCCCTTCATCTGCTCAAAAGCCTCTTCCCAGGCTTCGTCAGAAGCATAGATATGGGTCAGATTCCACTTGTATTTCGCATCGATCTCTTCCCGGCTTTTAATCGTTCCGGCCATCCTTCTTCCTCCTCTGTTTCGCCCGTTCCCGGCGTGCATTCGTTTTCTTTCCCGCCTATTTTATCCGAATCCCGACGCGGGCGTCAATCACTTCTTTTTCCAGATCAGGCCGCGGCTGACGGAAGGCTGTTCGCTTCCCGCGGGATAGAAGAGCAGCTTGCCCTCTCCCAGAACCAGGGTGCCGGTGGAGCCCTTCAGCTGCCGCTTCTCCAGCAGAAGCCGGATCAGCTTCTCGTTCAGCTCCGGCCCGCCGCCCCTCGTCAGCATATCCTTCCAGAGGGTGCAGTCGCACCCCTTTTCCGTGCAGCTGAACGCCCGGGGGCTTTCCTTCAGGCTGCCCTTTCCGCACACCGGGCAGACCGTTCCGTCCAGTTTTTTCTCTGCGTATCCCTTCCTGCCCTTTCCTTTTCCATACCGCCGCTCCTCCTCCGGGAAGGCGACCGCCGTCCGGTTTTCCCGGGCATAATTGACCAGGAAGACGCACATATTCCGGATGCCCTCCAGAAACCGGTCCGGATCCTGCTCTCCGTCCGTAATCTGATGCAGCGCCAGTTCCCACCGGCCTGTCATCTCCGGACTTGCAATCTCCTGGGGCATGATTTCAATCAGCTGCACCCCCTTGTCCGTGGCCGTCAGCGTTTTCCCCTTCCGCTGCGCGTATCCCACCTGCAGCAGCCGCTCGATCATGGCCGCTCTGGTCGCCGGGGTTCCGATGCCGCTTCCCTTCATCTGGCGGACCAGCTCCTCGTCCTCCAGCTCTTTGCCCGCCGTTTCCATGGCGAACAGCAGGCTGGCATCCGTATGGGGCGCCGGCGGCTTTGTCTGGTCCTCCCGGATGAGGGTCTCCCGCACCGTCCTGAGGTCTCCCGCCTTCAGGGGCGGCAGCACGGCGCTTTCCTCTTCCTCCTCGTTCTTTTTCTTCCGGGCCTTGGGAGGATCCGCCAGCGGCGGCACGTCGTGCCAGCCGTTTTTGACGATCACCTTTCCGTTGGTGCGGAAGGTATATCCCTCCGCCTGGGTAATCACCTTTGTGGCGTCATATTCGCAGGCCGGGTAAAACGCGGCCAGCAGCCGCCGGGCCACCAGGTCGTACAGTCTGGCCTCGTCCGCGCTGAACTTTGAAGGATCCGCCCGCCGGTTCGTGGGAATGATGGCGTGGTGATCCGTCACCTTGGCTGCGTCGATGGTTCGCCTGCTTACGGGCAGCTTTCCGTCCCGCAGGGCGCCGGGCACGAAGGCCTGATATACCTGGGGCAGCGCCTTCATGGTCTGAACCACCCGGGGAATCATGTCCGGCGGCAGATAACGGCTGTCCGTCCGGGGATAGGTCAGCGCCTTATGGGTTTCATACAGGCTCTGGGCAATTTTCAGCGTTTTATCCGCCGTAAACCCCAGCAGCTTGTTCGCGTCCCGCTGGAGGCTGGTCAGATCATACAGCTGCGGCGGCAGCTCTGTTTTTCTCACTGTATCCGCGGACAGCACCGTTCCCTGCTTTCCCCTGACCCGGGCGGCGATCGCGTCCGCTTCTTCCTTTTTGCGGATATGCGTATCCGGATCCCAGTCCTTGCTGAAGCAGGTCCCGGTATAATCGCCGAAGTCCGCCTTCAGCGTACAGTACCCCTCCGGCACAAAGCCCTCGATCTCCTTCCGGCGTTTCACCAGGATCGCCAGCGTCGGGGTCTGAACCCGGCCCACGCTCAGCAGGGTATTATATTTCAGCGTAAAGGCCCGGCTCGCGTTCATACCCACCAGCCAGTCCGCCTTGCTGCGGCACCGGGCGCTGGCATACAGTCCGTCATAATCCCTTCCGGGGCGAATCGTCCGGAACCCTTCCGAGATCGCCTCGTCGGTCATGGAGCTGATCCAGAGCCGGGAAAAAGGCTTTTTGCAGCCCGCCTTCTCGTAAATATATCGGAAGATCAGTTCGCCTTCCCGCCCCGCGTCTGTGGCGCAGATCAGAGAATCCGTTTCCTGATCGTTCATCAGCTTTTTCAGCAGGGTAAACTGCTTGCTGGTCTGCCGGATCACCTTCAGGGGAATTTCCTCGGGCAGAATGGGGAGCGTATCGAAAGACCACTTCTGATACTTTTCGTCCAGCTCGTCCGGTTCGCACAGAGTCACCAGATGACCGACCGCCCAGGTGACCGTATACGTCTCCCCGATCAGGCAGCCGTCTCCTCGCTCCCGGCAGCCCAGCACCCGGGCGATATCCCGCCCTACGCTCGGCTTTTCCGCGATCACAAGAATCCTTCCCATGATGTTCCCTCCCTTCCCCGGAAAGCAGAAAAAAAGCCCGGGAGCCATTGATACAACGTCCTCCGAGCTTCTGGAGCTGATGGCCGGATTCGAACCGGCGACCTCATCCTTACCAAGGATGCGCTCTACCTACTGAGCTACATCAGCGCGTTGCCTTGCTTTCGACAACGGGCATATACTATCACAATCCGGTCCCAAAATCAACCCCGTTTTTCCATTTTTTTTGAAAAAAAGAAGGGGTTTCTGACGGATCCGACGCCTCGGGGTCTCTTCGGGGATCCTGGCCTTCGCGCTCTCCGGGAAAAAACAGGCGCGTCCTCCGGCCGTTTCGTCCTTCATGGGGCAGTCCGATCCGGGCCCTGGCCGAAAAGAACGGCGGCACCGCTTTGACCCGGTGCCGCCGTATATATCACCATTTTCGGAATTACTGTTTCGCCATCTCAACCAGCTTGGCAAAGCCTTCCGCATCATTGACGGCCAGGTCAGCCAGCATCTTACGGTTCACATCGATGTTGTTCTTCTTCAGGCCGGAAATGAACCGGGAATAGCTCAGGCCGTTCAGGCGGGCCGCGGCGTTAATCCGGGCAATCCACAGCCGGCGGAATTCGCGCTTGCGCAGCTTCCGTCCGATATACGCGTACCGCAGGCTCCGTGCAACCTGCTCTTTCGCAGCGCGGTACTGCTTGGATTTCGCTCCAAAGTAGCCCTTCGCCAGCTTCATCACCTTACGGCGGCTCTTATGGGCATTGACAGCCCCTTTAATGCGTGCCATCTTTTATTTTCCTCCTTGCCGGTCACATCTTATTTGTAAGGCAGCAGTTTATGAATCGTGCGGGCCTCCGCGGCGTTATCCACGATACCGGGATTCCGCAGGTGGCGGGTCCGTTTCGTCGTCTTCAGGCGCACCTGATGGTTGGCGTTCATCTGCTTATGCTTTACAATACCGG
>CAZMFY010000146.1:0-6197 GCA_964565635.1 uncultured Oscillospiraceae bacterium | reverse complement strand
TTGGCTGCAGCCAGAATCATCCCCAATACGACTGTGTCCTGATTCAGATGGCCCATGGAGGACCCGAGCCGAATGCTGTTATCCAGTACAATTCCTTCGTTCAGGAATGTTGTGCAAGTGATGCCGAGGAGGACGGTCAATATTCGCCGGTCTCGTTGCAGCCCATATGCGAGCGCAAACAGCAGAAAGGCCGGAAAAATATAGCGCTCATGCATCTTGATGCCGAATACATACAAGATAAGGAATAAAAGACCGCCGAGATACGGTAAGAAAGAAATATCTCCTTTCCGAATATAAAGGCTCAGAACAATCACAAAGGCGAAAACCATCGCCCCGGTTCCGATAAGTCCCCAGGAAGCACCACGCAAGGCACAAAACAGAAAGAATAACGCGGACAGGACTACGAGTGATTCTTCAGCAGCAAGGTATCTCCACTTTGCTTTTCCCTTCAGGTAAAGAAGCGCGCCGTACGCGAGACATAAAAGCATCAGAAGCAAAGCGGCAAATGCGGGCGCTTCATTGCTTATTGAAATCCAGTTTGCATTTAAGAGATAGTAAAAATTCGCGGTATTTACAGTAGCATAGGGATAAGAGGCCAGCGTATCAGCATATTGCTTAACGATCCAGAAAGGATCCTGATGCAGAGAGAACGGAATAACAACGATCAGCAGAACTACGAACGCATAAACGATGCCCCGCAGGATACTCCGGCGAGATGACTGATTACGGAGCCAGGTAAAAACGATTGCGGCCAGTCCAAGGAATCCAAGCATCAGTGCCTGTGGTTTAACCAGCACAGCAAGCATATAGCATGGCAAAGAAAGCTCCCATTTGTTTTCAATTGCCCAAAGAGCTACAAGCAGGATCAGCAGGGCTAAAACACTGTCCATCTGGCCCCATGCTGCGCTGTTCATAATCAAAACAGGGTGAAAAGCCAGAATCAGCAACCCGGTATGTCGTTTAAAAGCAGAGATGGATGGAATATTTTTTTGAATAAACCGGTTTAAAACCAGGCAGCAGAATAAATCGCAAAGGGAGGGTATGAATCTGAAAATGACGCGCTGCATACCAGCGTCGATACCGGGTATCAAATTGCATAGAAGGCTGTTCAGACCTAAAACATAGGTATAAGCAGGCGGATAGTCACAGAAATTTGTCTCCGGATAGAATCCTGCCGGACCAACCCTGGCCATGGTTGCTCCCCAGGAAATGAAACAATTGACGTCAACCATATAGCCGGTAATATAATAACTCAGGATCAACCGAAGCAATAGGCTCAGGCCCAAGCCACAGATAAAAGCGAATAATCCATTTCTCCGGCTTTCGAGTGTTACGCTATCTTCTTTTCGATTCATCCATTGAATCAGTAAAATGGCGCTGATCGTATACAACAATCCCAGAAGGATCAGCCTTGGCCAGGCAGCAGAAGATGTACGTTCGTATGCCGATTCATCTTCATCCTCGTCATAATAGCTTATCGTCTGCGGTTGGTACCACAAATCCGCAACATCATCTCCAGGCACGCTCTGAACCTGGATTAGCTCCAGCTCATCAAACCATGCTTTGCCCAGGCTTTCTCCACTGTAACCGCCCAAACGCGCAAAAAGGGTCGCACTGGTCTGATGTTCACCTGTTTCACCGTACCATTCGATATACTGCCAACCGTCACTGGTGTCATATACGCTCTCACTGAATACATACAGGCCTTCAATCGAAAGATTCGCGCCTCGGCCCTCTTCTACGCCTTCGGTTTTTATATATCCGCTGAAACGATAAAGGCTCTCCGGTTCAAGAGGAACCTGCTGAGCAAAACGCGCATCATTTTTACCTATGTTTCTGATATAAGCAGATTTATTTCCATGTTCGGCAACGTCCTCGGTGCATGAAAAGACACTGTACCCTTCTTCCCTCAGATATGCATCTGTCATCCATCCAGTTGGAAGGCCATCCTCATCCGTTTCTTCGAAACTGCCGTTTATCAACAGATTTTCCGCGGCTGCGGTTGTGCTGGTTAAGACAAAACACAGAAAAAAAGCCAGCCCCAGAAGAAAAAAACGCACTTTTTTCCTGAAGACCTCGGTCTGCGATTTTGATAAATCAAATATATGACAGCTTTTGTTTATCAAAACATCATACCTCCTGGCTGAAATGCATTAGGAATATGCAATATTTCCGATGCGTTTATTTCGATCACATCAAAGCGGACCGGCCGGCGAAGCCAACCATGCTTCATCAAATAAAGCGTTGCACTTTTTGCAATTCGCTTTTGTTTGGCAAAATTCACAGATTCCAAACCCTGGCCTGACCTTCTGGCAGAAAATCTGGCCTTGACTTCGACAAATACCAGGGTTTCTCCATCTTCCATGATCAGATCAATTTCTCCGGTTCTCTCACGGTGCCGACGTTCAAGGCATTTCATTCCCTTGGACAGCAGGTAATTTTCAGCGATGCTCTCTCCCTGAATTCCTGTTTCATAAGTTGCTTTCATGGTACAAAATGTCCAATAAATGTTCTTCTGTGTATCGGGCACGGCCCGTATTCTCGTAAGGCAGAAATATGTTCAGCCGTACCATATCCTTTGTTGCGTGCAAATCCGTAACAGGGATACAAAGCATCCAGATTTCGCATTTCTCTATCTCGGGTTACTTTGGCAACGATGCTTGCAGCAGCGATGGCGTAGGAGGAAGCATCTCCTTTTATGATTGGAACCTCCCTGCCTGAAAGCCCCAGATTTTTAACGGCATCGATCAGGAAAACATCTGCGGGAACCTGGCCGGCGGCTTGCCTCATTGCCTGTTTTGTTGCTTCCAGAATATTAATCCGATCAATCTCCTCTGGTGTACATCGCCCAATGCCGACATATAATGCATGAGCCAGTATTTCTTCATATACCTTTTCTCTCCGGCTTTCGCTGAGCTTCTTGCTGTCATCGACCCATAACAGCAACGGCTCACGGGGCATGACAACACAGGCGGCAACTACATCTCCGGCCAGCGGGCCCCTCCCAACTTCATCAATCCCTGCAACAATCCCGGCAAACTGGGCATCGAATGCGGACAATGCATTAATCCGGGTCTCTCTGTTCTTCGCTCCCATTTTGACCTTTCTCTTCCGGGGGCGCTTCCAGTGTAATTCTTCCCAGCTTTCCCCCGCGAAATTCATCTAATACTACACTGCAGCAACGATCATAATCGTAATTGCCGCCCTTTGTCAGGAAACCTCTTCCGCGGCAAACCGCTTCCATCAGCGGAAGATCCCGGAGCGTTCCGTCTTGCACATGAAAACGTTCCATCATTCGCTCCGGAATGGTTTCGGCCAGATCATTCAAAAGCTGGAGCGTCAGATCATCCAGATTCAGTATTTCATCTCGAATGGTTCCGATATAGCTCAACCGCCGTGCTGCCAGCTGGTCATCCAAACGCGGCCATAGCATTCCGGGGGTATCCAGAACATCAAGATAAGGGGTCACATGAATCCACTGATTGCTTTTTGTAATTCCGGGACGATCTCCGGTCTTTGCAATGGAACCTCCGTGAAGCCGATTAATGTAGGTGCTTTTGCCCACATTTGGAACACCGATGACCATCGCGTGTACCGTTTTTCGTACACCTTTTTCAGCCGCTTTCTCTGTAATTTTAAGCGTCATTCGCCGGATGGTCTCTAAGGCGTCTTTTGAATTAATATTTCTGGCCTGTATCAATTCGACGGCCAATCCCTGCTTTTCGTAATAGGCAGTCCAGCGGCGATTCATTCCGGGATCAGCAAGGTCTGCTTTGTTCATGAGCAGGATGTGATTCCGATTCCCAATCATTCTTTTTAAATCTGGATTTCTGCTGGAATAAGGCAGCCTGGAATCACACAATTCGATGATGAGATCCGTTTGACGAATCTGATCCTGAAGCAGACGCTTTGTTTTTGCCATATGGCCAGGATACCAGTTAATGTCCATTGCTTCTGTTTTTCCTTTGTTATGAAATCGCTTTTTCAAGCGGCGCTAAATCAATACCGTCTATTTTACGAAGCACCTCGGCAAGGGATGAAAGCATCTCCTTAACACCGCCGGGCACATCACTCTCACAGTTCAGGGGTAATACCGGATCATGAACGCTTAAGCGCAACAGGAACCATCCGGAATCCTTCCGGTTTGCAAGATCAAATGAGACTCGAATCCCTTCACGATTGTCTTCTGCAATATGCCAGGCGGGATCCTTTTCTCCTTTTTCAACAACCTTTTGTATGCATTCCGATCCTTTTTTGAAGAATGCCGCATCTGTAATATTCAGTCGAATTTCCGTGCTCTCAACCGGTTCCGGCAAATCAGCGATCAAGCTTCCAAGGCTTTTCCCTTCCTGTTTCAGCTGCATGGCCTTCACGATCAGAACCGTCACGAGATACATGCCGTCGTCAAGAAAGTAGTTTTCCTTTAATGCCGCGTGACCGCTTGTTTCTATCGCAAGAGGACAATCTTTGCCTTCCTGGTTCAGACGTATCGCTTCATCGATAACATTTCGGTATCCGCGCTTGAACCGGTAATGAATTCCGCCGCGGCTTTCAATATATTTTTTTAACCCGCTGGAAGTAACGGAATCGGTAACAATTGTAAGACCCTTCTTCTTTTCCAGCAGAATACCGCTGATTAAAGCAATCAGACGGTTTCTGTTGATTTCCCGCCCATCCGAGTCTGCTACGGCGGCTCGATCACAATCTGTATCAAAGATCACGCCAAGATCGGCACAGCTCTGAATCACAGCGCTTCGCAGGCTTGAAATTGCTTCCGGATTCTCTGGGTTGGGAATATGGTTCGGGAACATTCCATCGGGATTTAAAAATTGGCTTCCGCTCGTATCGGCCCCCAGCCGCTTCAGCATCTCCGCATAAAAGCCTCCGGCCCCGTTACCTGCATCCACAACGATATGAATCCCTTTCAACGGTTTCTCTTCGGATGAATGCAAGCCCTGCCGAATCCGCTGGATAAGCTGCTCTGTATAAACGGGCAAAAATGCCTTTTTTTCGATTTTTCCTGAAACGGGACAGGCCAGAGGATCGAGCTTCTGTGCGGCTTCGAGGATTTCTTCCACGTTATGTCCCTCGATACCGCCCTGTGCAGTAAAAAATTTTAAGCCGTTTCGATCCCATGGATGATGGCTGGCGGTGATCATAATAGCGCCGTCCGGCTCAAAACCTGGTGTAATGATGCTCATGAACATGGCCGGTGTGGTGCATAGACCGAAGTCTAAAACTCGGCCGCCGGCCCTGCTGATTCCGTCCGCTGTTGCTTCCAGCAGCGTCTCTCCGGTAATCCGGCTGTCCCGGCCCAAGGCGATTGTTATATCACTCGTCGCCCTGCCCTTTTGTTCGGCGATTCTTCTCGCAAAAGCCATTCCAAGCGCACGGGCTACAGCGCATGTAATCACCGCGTCCTCACCGACTGCCTTCCCTCTTACATCAGATCCACTTTTCAGCTTTTTCCAATCCACAAACAAACACCCCTTTATATTTGGCTTCGAATACGTTTACTGCTCGTCTTTCAGTTCCTCACGAATCCCGTTCAGCAATCTGTACATCGGAGCCAGCGCAATAAAATCTTTTTCCATTTCACGAACAAGTTTCTCTGAAAATGCCAATTCATAAGCCGGCGCCATTTTCCCGATATATAGATCTCTTGCGGAATACCATCTAATGAGCTTCTCCGGTACGGAATCAGGGATTTCGATTCTTTTAAAATATCGGCCGCCCAAAGCGAGATCTCTTTTGGGCAAATCCATTCCATCGATTATGGACATGATTCTCTCCGGATTGGCTGCTATTTTTTTCCGGAAGCAGTCCATCATTTCCCTGCCCTCGCCCCATACACCCATGCCCCAATCCAATCGTCCCGGGCCGAACTCGCCATAGAAAAAAACAGAATTTTCTCTAGGCTCTCCTTTCTTACGAAATAAAAACCAATGATGATCCCGGTAGGGACTCTTATCCCGGCTGAATCGCGTATCCCGATGGATCCTGGACAGACACTTGTGCGGACGGACTTCCATTTCAGGATCAATATCCAGGGCGACAGGCGACAGGCTTTCAATTAATTCATAAAAAGGCTTCTGAACGGACTCCACGTATTGATCGTGATTCTCGTGAAAAAAACTTGTGTGATTATGAAACCGTAAATCCAGCAGGAACTGAATCGTATCATCCGAAAATCCGGT
>CAZMFY010000145.1:0-6217 GCA_964565635.1 uncultured Oscillospiraceae bacterium | reverse complement strand
TAGGCTGTGACCTTCAGTGTATAGTTTCCACTGTCGAGCCCCACGTCTTCCACAACGATTTCTTCGCCGGCTGTAACAGGCCCATAGCAATAATGCCAGGAATCGGCATATTCCATTTCCTCCTTAAAGAAGGAGATCTTCAGTTCCTCGTCATAGGCCAGACCGTCGGGGATGGTTGCGGTCAGCGACTGTCCGGCCAGTAGCGTCTCCGGGAACTCCATCTCCGGAACAGTCGCTTTGCCCAGAGTCCTCCACGCAACCTGTACATCGCTGCTGAAAACGCTCCATCGACCATTTATTTTGGCCATGGCCCGCACCCAGCGGTTCAGATCACTCCCATAATTTCTCATGGTCCAGATCGCGGAACCGTCTCCCGACGCATACCGGGAGTTATAATAATTCCCATTCTCTACGGTTTTGTACTCAAAATGCACCTCCGTGAGTCCTTCCGCGGCCGCCGTGACGATAATGGATTCCGATTTAAGGGCGTTATTGTTTGTCACTGAAATAGTCGGGGCCGCGGGGCGCTCACCTGTGACGATAAAAGCGTCCGTATATTTAACTTCGTTTTCTTCGCAATCATTCTTTCTAAATAGGAATGCTATGTCGTACTGGCCGGCATCAAGTCCTGTTTCTTCAATCACAAAGGTAAGGTTGCCCTCTGACGTTCCATAACAGGAGATATAGCCGTCGGCAATCCTGATGTTATCTTTATAAATTCCGGCATTGATGGTTTCGTACGTTTCAATGTCCAGTACCCGCTCCAGCGTCACCGTAATCGGTTCTCCGGCAAGATACTCATCCTTCCAGGTAATATTCTGTGCCGGCGCTATCGGCAGGGGCTGCCATCTGAGCTTAAAATCCTCACTCCAGTTTGTCCAGCAGCCATTGATCTTAACCCGGATGCTGTGCCGCACGTCTTTCCCAGCATAGTCTTCGACCATGGAATAGTAGAGGGAGACCTGCAGCATCGTTCCCTCATCCGTACGCTGCCAGCCGCCATCTTCTCCCGATTGCGTTCTCCAGTTCGACTGATCATCATACTGTCTGATCTCGTAAGCCGTAAATGCAGCGCCTGAGACGGCGATCTCGTTTGTTCCGTTGACCAGAGCGTCATTGCTCTTCACCGTCACCTGCGGCGTCTCGGGACGGGTTCCACTGACCGTAAGAGGATATGTTACGCTTTCGCTGTTCTCGTATCTGCTTACATCATAATATGCCGTAATATCATACGTACCGGCATCCAGTCCGTATAGATGCAGGTCATAAGTCCCATTTTCATCAACCGCACCGGAATACAGCCATTCATTGTTAATGATGTTTCCATTGGACATGTCTTTGGTTTCTACGCGAATATAGCCATCCTCCGGGAACCCGGAGATGATTCCGATATTGACAGGCTCGCCGGCCCTGAGAGATGTTGGAACAGTCAATACGGGGATCTCCGGCCATGGCACTGCCGCTTCGAAAGTCAGTGTGAACAGATCAGAAGCAGCGCTCCATCTTCCATCACTCAGCGTAGTGATCTCATACCAGAAAGTGCCAGGACGATGCGCGGTAACGGAGATACTCATCTGTGAATCATTTACCAGGCTAGATCCGCCGTTTCTGTATTCCAGCGTACTGACATCATTTTCCTTCTCCGGGGAGTCGTATCCGGTCAGAAAGAAATCTGTGATGTTCGGCGAGTTCACAAGAATCTCGCAGCCTTGGACCCATCCTTCTTTTTCTGACATGACCGCAGTGTCGTTCAGAATCTCCACAGACGGTGCTCCTGGTCTCACGCCGCTCACGGTCAGAACATGGGTCATCTCGCTGCTGTTGTATGCATATCCGTTTTCACTATATGAACTGCTTATGATCACTGTATAGATTCCCTGATCAAGGCCATGCCAGAACAGCGTAACACGGCCCTCAGAAACACTGCCTGAACTGTACGAAGTGTAATAAACCTGTTCTCCTGCCTCATTATTGACAGTTGCGTAAACAAAATAGTTTTCAGGAATACCGTCCGGAAAGGTAATATAGATCGGTTCCCCTGCCTGATAGTTTTCCCCAAGAGTATAGTTTGGAATCGTAACCTCCGGATTGGGTTCAGCCTTTGCCGTTTGGTCGCAAAGCACTAAAAGCAGCGTCATCATCAGCGCGAAGGCCAGCAAACCTGTCAGTTTTTTCATCAATCATCATCCTTTCTTATTCGGATATGCAGAAGATAACCGTAATACATTGTTCATGCTCATCTGCGCACAGCGTTTATAGCCATATCAGGTTAATTATATCTCGTGCAAAAAAATAAACCCTACCCAAAGGGATAGGATTTTATGAAAAATACATCGTCTGTTCAGCCGGTGCGCGAAAAAATCAAAAAAGGTTTAATATCCCGGCAGAATCAGACGGCGGCTCACAGCCTCCGCCACCAGCTGTGTCGTATTCCGGAAGCCGGTTTTCTGCAGCAGGTTCTTTACATGGTATTTTACCGTATTGACGCTGACGCCCAGCCCGGCCGCGATATCCTCGTATCTCCCGCCTTCCGCCAGTCCCCGCAGCACATCCCATTCCCTGATGGTCAGCTGATCGCTGCGCACGGCGCCGATCATCACGGAAGGCGTCTCCTCCGGCCATACGGATTCTCCCCGCAGGGTCCTCTCGCAGACCTCTGTCAGGGTCATCTCCCCCGTCTCCTTGTACCAGAAGCTGTCGCAGCCGGAGTCCCTCGCCTTTCTCAGAAAAGACTCCTCCGGCATGGATGTCATGACGATCACCCGGATCCGGGGAAACTTTTTCTTGATGCGGGCAGCCGCTTCCAGACCGGATTCATCGTCAGCCGTGCAGATATCCATCAGAACCAGATCCACCGTTCCTCCCAGGCAGACGATTTCCGCGTTCGCCGCGTTTTCGATGGCCGCGGCGATGGCATACTCCCCCGTCCCGGTCAGCTTTCGCTCAATCGCCTCTCTGGAAATCCTGGAATCCTCCACAATCAGCACGTTCGTCATGAAAGCCGTCCTTCCCGGATGTGTTTTTTCCATCGGTTCCATCCAACTCAGCCTTCCTGGGTCTTCTTCCGCGGGCTTCCGCCAGCTGCCGCCGGTTTCCGCCGTTTCTTCTTTCCTGCTTCCTGGATCCTCTTCCTCTGCCTATGCCTTCGGAATCCGGAGCTTCATGGTCAGGCCGCCCGGATATTCGTATTCCAGGAACGCGCCTTCCTTCTCCAGCCTTTGCCGCAGTGCCTTCAGGCCGCCTCCTTCCTGAATGGGAAAGCGGCCGCCGCTGCCGTTATCGGTGATGGCCGCGACATAGGCTGTCTTCTCTTCCGCAATCGTCACCCGCAGCAGGTTCGCCTTTCCGTGCCGGATGGCGTTGGTCAGCGCCTCCCGCAGCGCCGCGTACAGGAGCAGGAGCGCTTCCCGCTCTTTGGGTTCCTCTCCATAAAATTCGATTCTGCAGCCGATCATTCCTGCCGTCCGCACCAGTTCCTCCCGGGGGGAAGACTGGGCCGCGTCCGGGGTCCAGGCCGCGTTCTCCATGTTGGCCGCCGCGTTCAGCCAAGAATCCCGAAGCGCTTGAAGCTCTCCAGCCTTCATGGGCTGCTGCGCCGCGTTTTTTGTCAGGATCAGCAGCCGGCCGAATTCATCGTGAATATGCATCTTGGCGCTGAGCAGCTCCTGATCCAGGTTGTTCTGCACGATATTCTTCAGCAGCTCCCGCTGCCGCCGGTGCATTTTTTCGGTCCGCAGATTGCTTTCCCGAAGCTGTTCCTGAAGTTCCGTAAGCTCCGTCACATCCGTTGCTTCGTACTGCGCCACCAGTTCTCCGTCCATCCGCAGGATGCTCCGGCGGAACCGCCATTTTCTGCCGTCCGGGAATGTATGCGTGATCTCCTGGCAGGCTTGTTCCCTTTCCGGATCGGCGGAAAACGTCTGACCTTCTCGGCTGTTGTTTTGGGAATCCTCTCCGGCGTCATCTCCGGACTCTTTTCCGCGGCTGATGTCCTCCAGTTCCCGCCACAGGTCCGCTCCGTTGGTCACCGTATGGCCTGTCAGCGAAAGGCAGAGGCTGTTCATCGTCTGATTGGTCAGAATCACCCGCCCGTTCAGCCTAGCGAAGCAGATGCCGTCCGGATACAGGTCGATGGCCTTCCGGATCACTCTTGAAAGGCGGTACCGCCTGATTGCGTCAAAGGCCACGAGGATCACCTCCCTCCGTCAGGATGACCCGGACCTGATTCTTCATATGCTGCCAAGCCGCGCCGCTGCCTTCCGGCGGCTGCGGCGCAAGCGCTTCCAGCTCAGCCGGTTCCCTGTCAAAATGTCCATGCACGGTTATCCGGGCGCTGTCTGACCTGAGGACGGTCTCCACCCGGTCCGGAGAAAGATCCGCCCGCTCCAGCAGGTATTCCGTCATGTCAAAGAGATACAGGGCAAACAGGCCGGAGCAGGACAGCCTGCCCTCCTGGATCAGCGCTGCGGATATCCCCGTTCGCAGCATGGCCTCCGTCAGATCCCGCAGGCTGATCATCAGGTCCCCGGACAGATCCGCCGCTTCGCCCGATTCCTTCTGAATCAGCGCCAGGTTGCACCGCCGTTTGATATAGGTTCCCAGCAGGATCAGGCGGTGCAGCCTTCCGGCTCTTTCCCGGAGCTCGGAGGGCGCAGCATGTGCCCCTTCATTTTTCTCCGGTTCGATCTCCGCCGCGGTCTTTTTCAGCATGTCCAGCTGGGGCAGCACATCCCGGATCACGTCATCATTGACCTGATTCTGGGCCGCCAGCCGAGCTTCCTTGCGTTTAGCCCTCCATTCCTCTTCCAGCAGCGATCCTTCCCTTTCCAGGATCTCCTTCTCCTGATGGAGCCGTTCGATCGTATCCCGAAGGTGGGATACATCCCGGTTCCACAGGAAGGTTCCCTGGTCCAGATGAAACGCATGAATCTCCGTTCCGGTTTCCGTCGTAAGACAGGATTCCTTTTCCAGCCTCCGGATCTGTTCCTCCGTCACCCGCTCCGCCGTGGCGGAACGCAAACGAGTACCGTTCTTTTCCAGGATCTGCATGCCGACGGTGGCATGTTCAAAGACTTTCCGGTATTCCACATTCACGGGCACCAACCCTGCATAGATGTAAAATTCCCAGGTCAGCGCCTCAATCAGATAGATCTTCGCGTAAAGCTCAATAACCTCCATTCCCCGCAGGGCGGGAATGATCCCCAGGGAAACCACGAAATATTCCATGGTAAAGAGAATCGTCAGCGCCGGTTCAAAGAAGGGAATGAAAATCCGCAGCCACCGGCTCTGCGTAAAGGACCGGTTGCGGCGATAAATCAGGGTGATTCGCAGCCCCATGGTCAGCAGGGCCAACACCAGCACCAGGAAGGTGCCTGGTCCCGGATGGAAGCTCAGGTTGGGCTGCGGCTCCTCCGGGATCACGTAGAACATGAAATGAATCTGTTCGTCCATCATGCTGAGGACGGTCAGAACGGCCGCGGGGAGGAGCATGAAATACCATCCTCCTGGAATCCGATAGCTGTCCTCCCGGCCCAGGCCCAGGGAGGCAAAAAGTCCCATGGTCAGCATGGGCAGCAGGGAAGCCAGCAGCATCAGTCCGCTGAAGCGGTTCAGGGCAAGGTCCTCCTGCCAGAAGGTATCCTGCAGGAACCGGATAGTCAGTCCGAACAGCATGAACAGGGCTACCGCAGTGAGAAAAAAACGCATACTCCTGGAGGTGATCCGGCCATGGATGGAAAAAATCCATCCGCCGATCAGGCCCAGATAGCATGCGTAAAGAATATAGGTTCTGAAGGGATCCGCCGGCCATAGGCAGAGGCTGATCTGGCGGTAGAGGGAGACGGTAAAAAGCACCAGGATGCAAGCCAAAAGAATCCTGACCTGTTTTCTTCGTTCCGCCATACCGGTGCCTCCCGTCTGTGATTATTTCAGCAGGCTCCCCCTGTGCTCCGGGTTTTGAATTCCACGGATGCGTCCTCATTCTCCGTACGTCTCCCGTCGGTGAATGTTTCCGCCGGCGCCTCCGTTACTTTCTCGCTTCCAGAATCGTCCGGATGAATTCCCTCGTCCGCTCCTCCCGGGGATTGGCAAAAAACTCCTTAGACGGGCCGCTTTCGATCACATATCCGCCCTCCATGAACAGCACCTTGTTGGATACGTTCCGGGCGAAATCCATCTCGTGGGTCACCACCAGCATGGTCATCCCGTCCTCCGCCAG
>CAZMFY010000144.1:0-6283 GCA_964565635.1 uncultured Oscillospiraceae bacterium | reverse complement strand
ATGGGCTTTGCCGCCGCCATGGTGCTTTTCCGGCATCTGTTTTCCCGGAAGCAGGGTATGATGTACGCGGCGCTGCCGGTGACCCGGTCGAAGGATTATCTGCTGCGGTTCGGGGTTTACCTGGTATACGGGCTGCTGCCTGTGGCCCTGTGCCTGGGGATCCATCCGCTGATGGTCCGGGCCCAGGGGCTGTGGGGGCTGTTTGACTTCCCTGTCTATCTGGGCCGGGCAGCGGCCACCCTGCTGATGAACCTGTACGGCTTTGCCCTGGGAGCCCTGTGTGCTTCCCTGTTCGGCACCCTCTGGTCCGCGGCCCTGGGGGGACTGCTGGTGGCCGTCTCCGGGGAGCTGACGGTATTCTGCTGGAGAAATCTGGCCGCGAACTATCTGAATTCCCTGTACGTGACCGTCAGAACGCTGTTCCGGTTTTCCCCGGTCTACAGCTTTTATAAGTACTTTTACAGCCCGGGGGAGCTGCCCCTCTGGCCGGGGCTGCTGGCCATCCTGCTGCTGCTGGCACTGGGCTGGGCGGCTTATCGGAAGGTGATGCCGGAGCACGCGGGCCAGACCCTGAACCGGAAGGCGCTGGAGCCGCTGCTGCTGGGCTGGGGAACGGTGCTGGGGGCTACGGCCGGAGCCATTATCCTGGTGCTGTATCTGAGTGAAGAATTCATGCTGTACCTGGGGCTCGTCTTCGGGGCGGCCCTGGCCTGGATGATCATGCGGATGCTGCTGGAGCAGCGGATCCATCTGAGCCTGCGCCGCTGGCAGATTCCCGCCGGGGTGCTGGCCTGCCTGGTGCTGCTCTGCCTGGGGATGCGGCTGGACGTGACCGGGTTCAACCGGTATCTGCCCGAAGCGAATCAGGTATCGGCGGTGCGGATCTGGCCGGGGCAGCAGGAAGCCCAGGAAATGCGCTTTGAGAGCCCGGAAGAGGTGGAAGCGGCGCTGCAGTGGGCCGGCCAGGCCCGGACGGAGCTGACGGAAGCCCGGAGAGCGCATGCCTTCAATCCCTCCTTTTACGGGTCGGCGGTGGTGATGTACGATCTGAAGGACGGACGGACCGTCGCCCGGCAGTACGATTATCCGGAGGACCAGCGGGCGGTGCTTCCGGCTCTTCGGGTCATGGCGAAGAGCTGGAGCCGGCAGATGATGGAGCATCTGCCGAACCTGCCCAGGGTCAACTATTACAGCCGGATTCCCAGCTTCGGATATTACGGGGCGGAATTCCAGGATGTTTACGGCTTCTCCGCCGACGAAAGCGGCCTTCCCAGGGTGAAAACGGAGGAGGTCCGGGACGCTCTGCGGGCGGATCTGGCGGAAAGGACCCTGGAGAGCCTGCAGGAACCGGCCCTCATGACCGTTTATTTTGAGGGACTGGATCCGGAAACCGGGGAATACACCTACGCGACAGAATATTACAGCGTCCGGCTCGGTGACCGGCGGACGCTGAATCTGCTGCTGGGAGACCGGGTGGATCAGTGGATCGATTACGTGCAGGGCGGGTTTGCCGAGAATGAGGAGCTGATCGTCTTCCTGTGCGAATATACAAAGACCGGGGAGGAATGGACCCTGTCCTCCTATCGCCGGGCGAAGGATGCGCAGGAGGTCCGGGACTGGGTATCCCGGACCAACAGAGGCGGGGAACACTTCTTCCAGTGGCCGGATGACCCGAGCCGCCAGGTGGTGGTGTACTCCCTGCAGTCCCTGCGGGAACGGATGGACTACGAGGAGCTGGAATTCGATCTGGAGGATCCGGAGGTCCTGAACCATCTGCCGGATTACCAGGATTTCGGCGGATACAGCTGGAATTTTGCGGCAGAGATCAATTAAGTGGGAAAGGGGAGAAAGGCATCATGCTGAATCAGAAGCGGAATATCCGGGTGAACGGCCGGGAATGCCGGCTGACCAGGACGGAATACGACCTGTACGAATGGATGCGGACCCATCGGGGCACCGTGGTTTCCCGGGATGCGCTGCTGAGAAACGTCTGGGGCTTTTCGGCCCTGGGGGATACCCGGTCGGTGGACATGTGCGTCCGCCGGCTGCGGGCCAAAATCGGCGCCGAGAAGATTCGCACCGTATACGGAAAAGGATATGAAATGACCGCATAAAGCAGGGCTGAAGGGCCTGAAATGATCTGCGCCGGGAATGATCCCGGCGCGGATTTTTCTGTCCGGGCTGAAACCCTTCCGCCGGAGATGGGATCATTCCCGCGGGACCGGCTGCTGTTCCTTCGGCGGGGACGGCCCCGCCGCGGGGAGGATGAGGCCGTTTTGGTCTTGGTCATTGAATCGGGGCGGCTCCTGTGATAGAATCGGGGCAGGAAAGGCGGTGAACGGGGATGGAAGCCTTTGGCCATTTTTATCTGGATAAGGAAAAGGATCTGGTAGCGGAGCTGACCCGGGAGGGAGAGGACATCTCCTATGTGCTTCGGACGCCGAACCACGGGACGGGAAACCTGATTACCAACCTGGCCTGCCTGTGCCGCCTTCCCCTGGAGACGGATCCGGATACCGGCCTGAAGATCATCCGGGGGACGCTGCCCTGCTATATCGACGGGCAGAACCGGATGCTCTACGTGTTCCGGCTGCTGGATACGAAAATCGCCAATATCTACCCCGACGGCACCATTGAAAGGAAGGCCTATATTCCCGCCATCGCCAAGACGCTGATGAGCCAGACGAAGGACTACCGGCTGGATTTCCGCAAGACGGTGGTGAAAAGCTATATTTTCCGGGAGTGCAAGTTCCGGACGGACCTGCATACCCATATGAACGCCAATCTGGAGCCGGATGTGCTGATTGCCCTGGGCATCCATCACCAGATCCGATATCCGCTGTACTATATCCGGAAGCTTGGGCTGAGATGCTCCCCCGCCCAGGAAGCGCTGCTTTCCCAGCGGCGGGAGCGGGCCGCGGAGGCCTTCCGGGATTCCCCCCTGAAGGGGAAATACCGGGAGCGGAAGATCAATGACGCCACCTTCATCAATTTTGCCTCCCTGATTCTGGAGAACCCGGAAAACGCCGCCTGGAACCTGCCCCGGATCCGGGCTTCCCTGGCGGTGATGAAGGACGGACAGGCCGTTTTTACCAACCTGGAAAAGGTGTACCTGTACCGGTATGTTTTCTGCAAGGGCGTGCCGGCGGAGGATCCCATTCCCCTGACCGGGACGGAGGCGGTGCCGGACGAGGATATCCGCCGGACGCTGCGGCAGATGGCGCTGGACCGGAAGAATCCCGCCTACGCGGCCAATACGCTGCTGCAGGACAAGCTCCTGTGGATCGCCCGGGGATATGCCCGCTGCGGCATTGATTACGTGGAGATTTCCGACACGACCCTGGCCAAGCCGGAGGAGGCGCCGAAGCTGCTGGGTCAGATCCATGCGGTGCTCCCGGCGGTGCAGGCGGAGACCGGGGTCTGCCTGCGGTTTCTGGCGGCCATCCGGAGGACGCCGCTGACCATCGTCCGGGATGATATCCTTCCCGACGACGTGTTCAGGGAGAATCTCCGGGCCCTCAGGACCGTGGCGGAGGATCCCTACGTGGCGGGCAGCGATATCGTGGGGGAAGAAATGAACGATATCCGGGACCTGGCGCCGCTGCTGAAGGCGCTGGTCCGGATGAACGCGGAATATCCGGATCTGACCATCCGGGTCCATGCCGGGGAGAACGACGGGCTGCCGGAGAATGTGGCCAACGCGGTGCGGTGCGTCCGGGAGGGGCTGGCCGAAGGACAGCCCATGCCCAGAATGCGGATCGGCCACGGGCTGTATACCACCAGCCTGACCTCCCGGAAGGGACAGGCGCTGCTGCGGGAGCTGAAGGACAGCGGCACGGTGCTGGAATTCCAAATTACCTCCAACGTCCGTCTGAACAACCTCAGCTCCCTGAAACGGCATCCCCTCCGGCAGTATCTGGCGGCGGGGGTGGCCTGCGTGCAGGGGACGGACGGAGGCGCCCTGTACGGAACGGATTCCATGGACGAGCAGCTGGCCCTGGAGAAGATGCTGAATCTGACCCGGGAGGAAATGCTGGCCATGCGGGCGGCGGAGAGCCGGGTCCGGGAGGAGGGTCTGAGGGCCTTCCGGGAAAAGGAGCGCGCATGTCAGAAAAAGCTGGGAGACGCGGCGACGGACGGGGCCCGGGTGGAGGCGTATTATCGGGAGAAAATGCGCCGGACGGAGGAGCCGGACGAGACGCTGACGGATATGCCCGTCCGCCTGGACAGCCGTGAGGTGTTCGGGGATCAGATCCGGGAGCTGCCCGTGGACCGGGTGCCGGTGATCCTGGTGGGGGGCTCCTTCAACAACGACCGGCATGAAACGAGGCAGCGGAGCGGCATCCGGCGGATGCTGGATCAGGTGCTGGCCCAGGGGGATCCGGAGAAGATGTTCCTGGTTTTAGGCCACAGCCTCACGGGGTATGAGGGGTACGCGGCCCGGAAAAACCAGGGACGGTTCGATCTGTACGCCTTCGTGCCTTCCCGGGTGAATCCCGGGGAGACGGAGCCGCTGCGCCGGTCCGGGGCGGGCATCCGGGTCTCCATTGAGCCGAGCCCCATGGGGGTCTATAAAAGCGTGGCCTATGAAATCTTCAAGCGCAGGCCTTCCGTGCTGATTGCCCTGGACGGCAATTCTTCCGGCGCCAATCTGATCCAGGAGGCGAAAAACGGCAAACGGAAATGCCATATCTTCGTCTTTGACCGGGCCCGGATGCTGCGGGAAAAGGCGCTGGATCTGCAGGGCTACGCCACCCTCTTTGACGAGGGGGCGGATCTGGCGGAGCAGGTCCGCCGGGCGGTGGAGATCTGCTATCCGGAGAAATGGCTGCGAAAGGAATAAGCGGGGACCGGCGGGGGCGGAGACGCCCGGAGAAAGGGCCCCGAAGGGAATAAGCGCAGGCCGGCCCGGGCGGAGAAGCCCGCGGCAGGGGCCGCGAAGGGAATCCGCGGGGATCGGGGAAAAGCCTCCCGAACGCGGACCCTTCAGGACGGAGGGACCATTGGAAAAACAGGAAACGGATCAGCAGTGCCGGGAGGCCTATACCCGGGGTATGCTGAAGGATCGGGAACGGGAAATCCGCCAGCGCACCCTGAAAAAGGCGGAGGTGATTACCCGCAGCATGAAGCCCGGGGAGAAGGAAGGGTATCTGGAGAGCCGGGCCTTTCAGAACGCGCTGAATCAGACCCGGAAAAAGGACCGGGTGTATCAGGCCTTTGCCCGGGGCGAGATCCCGGAGGACTATGAGGCGGAATACCGGCGGCTGGAGCCGCTGATCGCCGCGGAAATGCGGGCGGGGCATCCGGCGGATCTGGCCTTTCTCAAATCCGTGCTGCGGATCCGCCGGCCGCTGCGGGAGGCCCGGCAGGCCCGAAGCTGCGTGCTGGAGAAGCAGCCCGGGGGCTTTTTAAAGAAAAACCAGGGGCAGCTGGCCGGGGAGCTGGACCGCCTGGCGATGAAATATCTGACGGCGGGGGATCTGACTCATCTTCCCCGCCAGGGGGAAATCAAGGGATCCGTGGCGGAAAGCCTGCTGAAAACGGTCTTCCGACAGGGCATCCCCCTGCAGGTGCTGGAGGAAGCTCTGCCGGAAAAAAGCCTGACCGCCTGGATCGAAAAGAGAATCTATGAGGCGTATCCCGTGCTGAGCCGGTGCCGGGGGCTGCGCATCAGCGAAACGGATCGGCTGGAGGAGCAGGTGCGGGGGCAGGCGGCCGGGGCCAAGGGCGCCCTGCTGCGGGCGGTGCAGGCGCATTTTCCCCAGGGCCGGCTGAGAAAGCATCTGAAGCAGAACAAGAGCCTGCGGGCGATGCAGCAGCAGCGGGAGCGGAAGCAGAGCGAACGGAAAAACCTGCGGGAAGCACTGCTGAAGGCGATCCCCGCGGAGATGAAGGATCTGTATCCCCTGGCCCGGGCCATGCACCGGAAATTCGTGCTGCATCTGGGGCCCACCAACTCCGGAAAAACCTGGGAAAGCATTCAGCGGCTGCAGACGGCTTCCCGGGGCATCTATCTGGGGCCGCTGCGGCTGCTGGCCTTCGAGCAGTTTGAAGGGATGAATCTGGCGGATGTGCCCTGCTCCCTGGTGACGGGAGAGGAGCGGATCCTGGTTCCGGGAAGCCGGATTCAGTCCTCCACCATCGAGATGGCCGATCTGGAAAAGGAATATGATATCGCCGTCATCGACGAATGCCAGATGATCTCCGACCGGGACCGGGGCGGCGCCTGGAGCGCGGCGGTGCTGGGGCTGTGCGCCGAGGAGATTCACCTGTGCGCTTCGCC
>CAZMFY010000143.1:0-6329 GCA_964565635.1 uncultured Oscillospiraceae bacterium | reverse complement strand
TCTGCCACAAGATCGGGCTGGACTATGTGAGCTGCTCTCCCTTCCGCGTTCCGATTGCCCGGCTGGCTGCCGCGCAGGCTGCCATTGCGGAAAAGAAGTAATCCATTCCTTTAACGAAACGCCCGGTTCCCCCCTGGGGAACCGGGTTTTCATATATTTTTTTATGAAAGGAAGCTATTCATCCTCCTGCAGAACCGATTCAACAGCCTGCCGGGCCAGATCCCAGTCATAGCCGCGCCGGACCAGGGCCTGGATCAGGCGCTGCTTTTGCTGCAATTCGGACGAGGTCCGGTTTAAGCCGGGCAGACGCTTTTTTACGAAGGAAACCGCTGTCGCAAGCTGCTCTTCCTCCGAAAAGGATTCCAATGCGGCCGCCTGATCTTCCGGGGATACTCCTTTCCGGCGCATTTCCCACTGGATCTGCCGGGGCCCATATCGCTGAGAGGCGCGATACCGGGTCCATTGATCGGCAAATGCCTGATCGTCCAGAAGCCCATTTGTTTCCAGCTTTTCCATGACCTTCTCCACCGTAGGGGAAGCGTATTGAGATCGAACCAGCTTCTGACGGATCTCTCCGCGGCTGCAGGATCTGGCAGCCAGCATGGAAACGGCCCGCTCAAGGGCAGGACGATATTGCAGGGAAACAATCCAGCGAGAGAATTCTTCCGGATCTACGAGATCTTCAACCTGCAGCGGACGGGAACGAAGGGCGGCTTTCGTGACGACCCACGCGGTGCCGTCATCCAGGACGATCCTGACCCGGCTGCCCCGATAAGGCTGGATTTCACTTACTCGGACCATGAAGGCATCTCCTCTCGAAGGGCCCAGTGAAGTACATCATAGTTACACAGGCCTAATCTGCCCCTTCTTGCTTCACTGGCGCCGCCATTCAAAAAAATCACGGAGCGGCCGGTGGATTCTTCCCAGAATGCGCCGTCCGCACAGCCATACGCAAATCCCTGATGGCCATAAAGAACGGAATCGGAGAGAGAAGCGTCCTCTATCCGGAGGAGCCCGTACCCATAGGAGAGGTTTGGAGAGGATTTTCCGTAAACTGCATGACGCTGGCGCATCAGAAGACCGAGCTCCCCGGAGATCAACGGTTCGCCTCCTCCTTTCAGGCATCGGATCAGTTTTTCAAGAGAAAAAAGATCCAGATACATGGCGCCGGCGGTGTACCCATAATGCAGCAGGGGATCCGGATCGGAAAGGGGTTTGGCTCCCAGCGCCGTAAGGATCAGATCCTTTCCCGGCCGATAGGGATAGATTCGTGTAATGGGAACGATCGAAGCGGGATCCAGCGACGCGGCATGAAGCGTGGCGTTCATATCCAGCGGATCAAAAACAAGCTTCTTCAATATGACGTCAATCGGTTCATGATATACGGCTTCCAGCATGGATCCGATCAGGCCGAAGCCGAAATTGGAATAGCGGAAGGAGCCGGAAGGAAGGACAAAGCTTGTGGGAAGAAGATCGGTAAACGGAACCTCCTGGCTTACACTGCGATCAAGCTCCGGCGGATCCAGCAGCCCGGAGGTATGGGAAAGAAGCTGAGCAAGGGTTATTTTTTTCAAGGGCTCGAGGCTGAGCTGCGGGAAACAGGACGCAATCGGGTCCGTCAGGCTTAGCCTTTCTTCCCATACAGCCCGCAACGCCGCCAGCGCTGTGGCCATTTTTGTGATGGATGCAACGCGAAAAAAGGAGTTTTCCCGTACCGAATGACGAGGCTGATCGGAGGAAGACAGAATGACGGTCTGTCTGGCTCCGTGCTGCAGGAGCGCCGCCGAACCCAGCACATGATGACGGTGCAGCAGACGGCGATACGCACGCTCGTCAGTCAGTGGCCGGCCCAGGACCGTGACCGGTTTCTGCAGGGGATAGCCGGGTACCTTCCATGGAAGCGCGATCCGGACGCGATACAGGGCATTACGAAGCGGTGTTGTAGGCATAAGGAACCTCCGAAGAAGGATCGGATGCATAAAGGAACAGGGAGGAGATGATCAAGAGCAGGGAAAAACCGGCCAGGAATATCAGTCTGGCATGAAGGGACAGAAGAACCGCCTGGAATCCTGCCCCAAAGCAGAACAGAAGAACCGCCGCGGCATACATGAAGTCAGCGAATAAAAGGAGGATGACCGGGACGGGACGGGCGTGGAACCGCCTGAACCGCAGCAGAAACAGAACCTGAACGGACAGGCACAGAAGCACGCTGAGCAGCTGACTGACGCGAATACGGCCTCCCGCGTACAGGGAGTCTGTACGAAGTTCCTCGATAAACAACCTGGCCGCGCCGTAAAGAAGAAGGTAAAAAAGGAAGACGTCTCCTTTTTGATGAATCCATTTTCTGCGGGAATAAAACAGGAAAAGAAACACACAAAAATTCCAGCAGGATTCCAGAAAAAAAGTCGCTACATGCCACTGCAGACCGGAGGAGCCGGGAATCTGGACAGCCAGGGGAAAAAACGCCAGCGGAGAATGATCGGGAAGCGCAGGCCCGTACGCTTCCTGATTAAAATAATTGCCCCACCGACCGATGGCCTGGGCAAGCGCAACGCCGGGAACCAGAAAATCGAGCATCATAGGGAGCGAGAGGGAACGGACTCTGCAGAAAATACAGACCGTCAGCGCACCAGCAATCAGCCCCCCATAAATCGCCAGACCGCCTTCCCAGATGAAAAAGACGGAAAGCGGTCGGTCAAGATAGAAGGGAAGCGAAAAAAGGACATAATAAATCCTGGCGCCAAGGATCCCGATGGGGATGACCCAAAGCGCCAGATCCAGCATACAATCCTTCGGAAAGCCGAAGCGTACCGATTCCCTTTGGGCCAGATGGATTGCGAGGACGGCACCCAGCATAATTAAAAAGCCATACCAGGGGATGACGCCCAAAAACATCCTGGAGGGTGAAACCGACAAATCATTCACCTGCTTCCTTATGTATCGCCGATATTATAAAATTTGCGGAAAATCTTGTCAAACTGATCCGGTGAGTGGATCCGCATCAGAAAAAATATTGCCGCCAAATCAAAAAATAATGCGCTCGATGTTTGCAATCCGCATGCGAAAATGATAGAATATCCGGAGAACCTCTGTGGATGCCACGGAAAGGAAGGATTTTGATATGAGCAAAGTTGTGGTATTTGACCATCCTCTGATCCAGCACAAGCTGAGCATTATGCGGGATAAAAGCACTAGCACCAAGGAGTTTCGGGAACTATTATCCGAGATTTCCATGCTGATGGTCTTCGAAGTGACCCGGGATCTTGAAACGGAAGAAGTCGAAGTAGAGACGCCCATCTGCACCGCAACATGCCGCCGTCTGAGCGGGAAAAAGCTGGGAATCATTCCGATCCTGCGGGCCGGCCTTGGGATGGTAGAGGGTGTTACGAGCCTGATTCCTTCCGCCAAAGTTGGCCATATCGGCCTGTATCGGGATCCTAAAACGCTTGAACCTGTGGAATACTATTGCAAGCTTCCGATGGACAGCGAGCAGCGTGAGCTGCTGGTTTTGGATCCCATGCTGGCAACCGGAGGCAGCGCCAGCGCTGCGATTAACTTCATTAAGAAGCGCGGCTGTAATCATATCCGTCTGGTAAACTTGATCGCCGCACCGGAAGGAATCGCGCGGATCCAGAAGGATCATCCGGATGTTGATATCTACGTGGCGGCCCTGGACGATCATCTGAACGATCACGGCTATATTGTTCCCGGGCTTGGCGATGCGGGCGACCGTCTGTTCGGGACAAAATAAAGGAATCACGCTTCATTGAAGAACCTCCCTTGCGGGAGGTTTTTTTTACGGTGCGGGAATGGATTACACCTTGCGCCGCCGGTTGAATTATCATATAATAGTCATCGAGTTTATGGCCTTCCGGGGCGGGATGGAGTGATTCCGGACGCAGGTAAAACTGGCACCGCTGTGCGGTGTAACGGACTATATTTTTCGTGAAATATGCAGTGAGCTGGGATGCGCACAGGGATACACGGAGATGATCAGCGCCATGGGTTATCTCTGCGCGCCGAATCAGCGTGCGGTGCAGGAGCTCCTGATCCGGGGCGAGAAGGAAAGGAAGCTTACGGTTCAGCTCTTTGGCAGAGACCCCGACACGGTGGCGGAAGCCGCCAGGCGTCTCGAGGGCCTCGGACGATTTGACGGAATTGATCTGAACATGGGATGCCCTGCCCATAAGATCGCCCCTTCTGGGGAAGGCTGCGGTCTGATGAGAACTCCGGATGTGGCTGAAGAGATGATGCGGAAAACAGTGAAAGCTGTTTCCCTGCCGGTCAGCGTGAAAATGCGGCTGGGCTGGGATGCGGATCACATCAATGCGCTTGATCTGGCCCGGCGCGCGGAAGAAGCCGGGATCCGGGAAATCACGATTCATGGCCGCACCCGTGAACAACAGTACCAGGGTGAAGCGGACTGGGACATAATTCTGGACGTGGCGGAGCGGGTCAGCATTCCGGTCATCGGAAATGGCGACATTTTTACGGCAGAGGACGCTGTCAAAAGAGGAAAAAACGCCAGCCTGGCGGGCGTGATGATCGGCCGCGGCGCCATGGGGAATCCGTGGATTTTCAGGCAGATTCGGGAGATGGAAGAAGGCTCGGAGCCTTCCCCCGTGACCGCCTGGGAACGGTTTGACATGATCAGGAACCACTATCGCAGAATGCTCGCCTGGAAGCCGGAGCCCATTGCCGTTCGCGAGATGAGAAAGCATATCGGATGGTATCTGCGAGGAATTCGCGGAGCGGCGAGAGTCAGGGGAGAAATCAACCGCGCGATGACGCCCGATGATGTGGAATTAATCTTAAAAACACTGGAGGATGAGCTCCAGACCGGAAATATCGAGACACAGGAGGAATGAATCCTATGAAAAAGCTCTTTTGTGTGCTTTTCTGTCTGGCCTTGCTTATGACGGGGAATGGAAGCCTGGCTGCTACGGATTATACGCTGCCGGAAAAGATGGAAAAGCAGCTGGACTTTGGCAGCGGGCTGAAGGGCATGGTGACGCTCCACGGAGAAGGAAATGATCCTTTGATTCTGTCCTTACAGGCCCTTCAGGACGTTGAGCTGCAGGTCAGAGGCCTGAAGAGCGGGAAGCAGATTCATGCTTATATGTATCAGGCGGATGACCAGGAGCAGCAGATTGGGCTGACGGAGTATTATTCCGACGGAGATCAAAGCTGGCTTCGATCTGATCTGCAGCCGGGAGAGGTGATTCGCTTCCCAGGATTGGAAAAGCTGGCTGAGTTTCTGTTTCCCACGGAAGGCGGCAATCCTTCTCTGTCCTCCGTTGCCGTTCGCTGGTTTCAGCTGAGTGAATCTGAGCGGACGGCGCTCATCAATCCGGTGGTTGAGGAACTGAGCGGTGATCTGGAAGCGTGGCTTGCCGCTTACGCAGATGTTTCTCCGGTTCGTATTGCCGAAAATGGAGCCTCTGTCATTGATCTGAGCTATACGATCCCCATCCGGGATGTCTGGGCTGAAACGGTGACGCTGATGAGCAAGCTGGTCAGGAGCGAAGCAGGGCGGAAGCTGGCAGAGGCACTGCTGGATCAGAACCAGGCAGCGGTTTTTTTCAACGGGAACCTTGACTGGTACTACGCGGAAGCCATGGCGCAGCAGGCTGCGGAATATGATCTGCAGTACACCAGAACCGTGACGACCCTTGGGACGGCGCTGAGCAGTATGCTGGAACTGCCTCTGGATGAGGAAAGAACAGGTTTCCAGGCTTTGATCATTGAGGAGCGGGATGGCCTTCTGGCCTGGACGCTGCGAAGCGAGGAGCGCCTGATCACGCTGCAGATGCCGGAACAGATTGATTTTTCACAGATTGATGAGGCAAGTGTCTGGCTGACGGTGCGGCCCACGGACGCGGATCAGGGAGAGGGCGAATATCATGCCCTCAGGATCACGGCTACCCACAGCAATACCGCCGATTTGGACGAGGAATCAAGGAACCATGAACGGATTCGCTGGGAGATCAGGACGGAGAGAGACGTTTCCCGGATTCCGGAGGGAGAAGATCCTGATCGGTATCCGGAAGAGGTTCCTGTTTCGTTGACGGCCGATTTGCATTATTACAGCCGATACAGTCAATCCAGCCCGACCACGCTTGAATACACGGTGAAGCTGGAAAAGAATCAGTTTTCACTGACCGCTTCGGGAGAGCTCAAAACAGCTTCCCCCTGGGTGTTCCGCCCCTTCAGTACTGAAGGCGCGATTGAATTCACAGCGCTGTCACAGGATCAGGTTTCCCTGAAGATTGCGGAATGGCTTGCTTCTGCAGGCGAACAGCTGAAAGGCCCGGCTGCCGATGCGTCAG